>NZ_JBHSCH010000011.1:0-79834 GCF_042651065.1 Teichococcus aestuarii | reverse complement strand
CCACGCTTGCCGCCCTGCCCGCCGCCGCGGCGCCGCCCTCGCCCGTGCGCAGCACCGGCGGCGTGGTGGTGCAGCTCGGCGCGCTGGACTCTGAATCCGGCGCCCGCTCCGAATGGGACCGCCTCGCGCGCCGCGCGCCGGAGGCGTTGCAGGGCCGCACGCCGCAGGTGCTGCGCTTCGAGCGGGACGGCTACCCGACCATGTGGCGGCTGCGCACCGGCGGCTTCGACAGCCGCGACAGCGCCAGCAGCTTCTGCGACACCATCAAGAGCCGCGGCGGCGCCTGCGCCGTCATCGGGGGCTGAGGAAGGCCAGGGATACCCATGAGCACGCCGCGCGCCGCCATCATCGGCCTCTCCGGCCCCGTGCTGCTGGCCGAGGAGGCGGCGATGCTGCGCCGGATGCGGCCGCTCGGCGCCATCCTGTTCGCGCGCAACGTGCGCGACCCGATGCAGCTCCGCGCGCTGACCGGCGCCATCCGCGCCGAGCTGGGCGAGGCGGCGCCGGTGCTGGTGGACCAGGAGGGCGGGCGCGTGGCGCGGCTGCGGCCGCCGCACTGGCCGGCCTTCCCGCCCGCCGCCCTGTTCGAGGCGCGCGACGCCGAGGCGGCGCGGGCCAACGCCACGCTGCTGGCGCTGGAATGCAGCGCCGCCGGCTTCGACGTGGTCTGCGCCCCGGTGCTGGACCTGCGCCTGCCTGGCATGCACAGCGTGGTGGGGGACCGCGGCTTCTCGGCCGACCCGGCGGAGGTGGCGCGGCTCGGCGCCGCCTGGGTGGCCGGGCTGCAGGCGGGGGGCGTCATCCCCGTCGTCAAGCACATGCCAGGGCATGGCCGTGCCATGGCCGACAGCCACCTGGAGCTGCCGCGCGTCGATGCGCCGCGCGCCGCCCTGGCCAATGATTTCGCGCCCTTCGCCGCGCTCGCCGGCAGCGGCGCCTGGGGCATGACGGCGCACCTGCTGTTCGAGGCGCTGGACGCCACGCGCCCCGCCACCCTCTCGCCCGGCATCATCCGCGACATCATCCGCGGCGAGATCGGCTTCTCCGGCGTGCTGGTCTCGGACGATTTGGCGATGGGCGCGCTCACCGGCACGCCGGGCGAGCGCGCGGCGGGCGCGCTGCGGGCGGGCTGCGACATCGCCCTGCATTGCAGCGGCGTGCTGGCGGAGAGCCAGGACGTGCTGGAGGCCAGCGCGCCGCTGACCGACACCGCGCTGGAGCGTCTCGCCGCCGCGCGCGACGCCATGCGGGCGGCCAGCGCCGCCACCACCGCCGCCGCGCTCTCCGACCTGATGGCCGCCCTGGCGGCGCGGCGCGACGCGCTGCTGCGGGACGCGGCGTGACCGGCTGGCTGCCCGAGCTCGCCATCGCGATCCTCGCCACGGTCCTCGCCATCACGCTGCACGAGGCGGCGCATGGCTACGCCGCGCTGGCGCTGGGCGACGACACGGCGCAGCGCGAGGGCCGGCTCAGCCTCAACCCGCTGCGGCATGTGGACAAGGTGGGCACCCTCATCCTGCCCGGCATCCTGCTGGCGGTGCAGCTGCTGACCATCGGCCGGGTGGAGGCGATGTTCGGCTGGGCCAAGCCGGTGCCGGTGAACATCTGGAAGCTGCGCAACCCGCGCTACGGCATGGTGCTGGTGGCGGCGGCGGGGCCGGCGATGAACGTCTTCCTCGCCTGGTGCGCCGCCATGCTCGGCCACCCGGTGGAGCAGCTCAACGGCGTGCTGCCGCCCGAGGCGCTGGAGCTGATGGTGCGCTTCATCGTGCTCTCCATCATGGCCAACCTGCTGCTGGCGCTGTTCAACCTGATGCCGATCCCGCCGCTGGATGGCGGGCGCATCCTGGTGGGGCTGCTGCCGCGCCCGCTGGCCGAGCCGCTGGCGCGGCTGGAGCCGGCCGGGCTGCTCATCGTCATGCTGCTGATCTTCGTGCTGCCGCGCCTCTCGGACGGGCTGGACCCGATCGGCTGGATCGCCGGCATCGTCACCGGGCCCGGCTTCCGCGCCATCCTCTGGCTGGCCGGCCACGGGCCATGACCGGCGCGGCCGCGCCGGCGCCGCCGCCCGAGGTGCTGCATGTCAGCCTGGAGGGCTATGAGGGGCCGCTCGACCTGCTGCTGGAGCTGGCGCGGGCGCAGAAGGTGGACATCGCCCGCCTCTCCATCCTGGCGCTGGTGGACCAGTACCTCGCCGTCATCGAGGGGGCGCGGCGGGTGCGGCTGGAGATCGCCGCCGACTGGCTGGTGATGGCCGCCTGGCTGGCCTGGCTGAAATCCCGCCTGCTGCTGCCCGAGGACCCGGAACAGGAGGAGGACGCCGAGGCGCTGGCCGGCCAGCTGGCCGAGCGGCTGGCCGAGCTGGAGCGGATGCGCGCCGCCGCCCGCTGGCTCGGTGCCCGCCCGCAGCTCGGCCAGGAGGTGCTGGCGCGCGGCGCCCCGGAGCGGCTGCTGCGGCAGGACCGCAGCGGCCTCTCCGCCGACCTGCCGGCGCTGCTGCGCGGCTATGTGGAGGCGCTGCGCCGCGCCCATGCGAAGCGCCCCTACCGCCCCGTGCCGCGCCGGCTCTGGACGGTGCAGGAGGCGCTGGAGCAGTTGCAGGGCCTGATCGGCACGCTGCCCGGCTGGGGGGAGCTGCAGCGCTTCCTGCCGCCCGCGCTGCGCGACCCGGTGGAGCGCCGCGCGGCGCTGGCCGCCACCCTCATCGCCGGCTTGGAGATGGCCCGCGGCGGCGGTATCGAGCTGCGGCAGGAAACCGCCTTCGGCCCCATCCTGCTGCGCACCGCCCGCGCGGGCGGTGCGCAGCAGGATGGGGCCGGGGCCGTGATGCCCGAGGAGCAGAGCCATGACGCCGCCGCCTGACGACCCCGGCCATGACCCCGCCGGCATCGCGCCGCTGGAGCACGCGCTGCGGCTGGCCGAGGCGCTGGTCTTCGCCGCCGACCGCCCCGTGCCGCCCGAGCGGCTGCAGGAGCTGCTGCCCCCCGGCCTGCGCGCCGAGGCGGTGATGACGCTGCTGGCCGCCCGCTATGCCGGGCGCGGCGTGCAGCTCACCGAGGTGGCGGGCGGCTACGCCTTCCGCACCGCGCCCGACCTCGCGCCGCTGCTGACCCGCGTGGTGGAGGTGCCGCGCCGCCTGCCGCGCGTGGCGATGGAGGCGCTGGCCATCATCGCCTACCACCAGCCGGTGACGCGGCCCGAGATCGAGGAGATCCGCGGCACCAGCCTCTCCCAGGCGACGCTGGAGACGCTGCTGGAGCACGGCCTCATCGCGCCGCGCGGCCGCAAGGAGGTGCCGGGCCGGCCCAGCCTGTGGGGGACCACGCCGCGCTTCCTCGAGCAGTTCGGCCTGCGCGAGCTGACCGACCTGCCGCGCCGCGAGGAGCTGCTGGCCGGCGAGGCGCAGCCCGGCCTAGGACTGGGGCAGGGAATGGCGCCGTGAGCCTGGAGCTGTCCGGCATCCGCCATGCCTTCGGCACGCGCGAGGTGCTGCGCGGCATCGACCTGACGGTGGGGGCAGGCGAGATCCTCTGCCTGCTCGGCCCCTCGGGCGATGGCAAGACCACGCTGCTGCGCCTCGTGGCGGGGCTGGAGGCGCTGCAGGTGGGGCGCATCGCCATCGGCGGCCGGGTGGTGGCCGAGGCGGGGCGGGAGGAGCCGCCCGAGGCCCGCCGCGCCGGCTTCGTCTTCCAGGACTACGCGCTGTTCCCGCACCTGACCGTGGCGCGCAACGTGGGCTTCGGCCTCGGCGCCCTGCCGCGCGCCGCGCGCGCCGCGCAGGTGGCGGAGGCGCTGGAGCGGGTCGGCCTCGGCGCCTTCGCCGAAGCCTATCCGCACATGCTCTCGGGCGGGCAGCAGCAGCGGGTGGCGCTGGCCCGTGCGCTCGCCCCGCGCCCGGCCGTGCTGCTGCTGGACGAGGCCTTCGCCAGCCTCGACGCCCGGCTGCGCGAGCGGGTGCGGGACGACACGCTGCACGTGCTGCAATCGGCCGGCATCGCCACGCTGATCGTGACGCATGACGCGGAGGAGGCGATGTTCATGGCCGACCGCATCGCGCTGCTGCGCGGCGGCCGGGTGGAGCAGCTCGGCACGCCGGAGGAGCTGTATCTGCGCCCCGCCAGCCGCTTCGTCGCCACCTTCCTGGGGGAGGTGAACGCGCTGCCGGCCACCGTCTCGGGCGGGGTGGCGCGGGCCGCGCTGGGCAGCGTGCCCGCCGCCCTGCCGGACGGCCCGGCCGAACTGCTGCTGCGCCCGGAGGGGCTGCGGCTGCTGCCCGAGGGGCAGGGGGTGGCGGCGGTGGTCGAGGCGTCCCGCCTGCTCGGCGCCAGCACCATGGTGCACCTGGCGGTGCCGGGCGGGGAGGGCGGCGCGCCGCTGCACCTGCATGCCCGCCTGCCGCCCGGGCCGCGCCTGGCGCGCGGCGACCGGCTGGGGCTGGCGCTGGACCCGGAGCGGGCCTTCGTGTTTTCGGCCGCGAGCCCCTAGATAACGCGCGGGGAGCCGCGGAGAATGCGGGAGCCGGGAAATGCACGGGCCAAGATTGGCGCTGCCGCCCGTTCCTGCTAACGGAAGCGGCCCCCGCCAGGGGCAACCCCGCCTGGGGGAGATGGGAAGCACATGTTCGATTTAGCCTGGTCCGAGATTGCCCTTATCGCGGTTGTCGCGGTCGTCGTCATCGGGCCGAAGGATCTGCCGGACGCCATCCGCAGCGTGGCCAAGGGGGTGCAGAAGCTGCGCCGCATGGCCTCCGAGTTCCAGAGCCACGCGGATGAGCTGGTGCGCGAGGCGAAGCTCGAGGATGTGCGGGACCAGATCCGCGATATCCGCAGCTTCGACATCAAGAGCACCATCGAGCGCAATCTCGACCAGGATGGCGAGATCCGCCGCACCTTCAACGACGACCCGCTGAAGGACGCCTGGAAGCCGACGCCCGCCGCCGACGCCCCGACGAGCACCACGCCGGGTACCACGCCGGCCGCGGCCGGGGAGGGCGCCAGCCCCGCCGGCGGCCAGATCCACGGCCCCGAATCGCCCGCCGCCGCGCCGGGGCCGACGCGCCCGGCCGGCCCGCCGGCCTTCGTGCCGCCCAGCCTCGCCGCCGAGACCGGCCGCGACACCAATCCCGGCCCCGCGCGGCCGGCGGAGAGCAGCCCCGCGATGAGCCACACCCCGAACGCTTCCCCCGCGCCCGGCCCGTCCGCGCCCGGCCCGTCCGCGCCTGGCTTGTCCGCGCCTGGCCCGACCGTGTCCGACACGGGCGCGGCCAAGCCCACCTCCAGCGTCTGAGCCGCCGCCGTGGCCCGCGAACAGGAAGACATCATCGACGACAAGCCGATGCCGCTGATCGAGCATCTGCTGGAGCTGCGCACGCGCCTGCTCTGGTCGCTCGGCGCCTTCATCATCGCCTTCGCGCTCTGCTACTATTTCTCTGCCCAGATCTACGGCTTCCTGGCCCGCCCGCTGGCCGACATCCTGCACCAGCAATCGGGCGGCGAGCGGCGGATGATCTTCACCGCGCTCTACGAGGCCTTCTTCACCTACCTGAAGGTGGCGATGTTCGGCGCCGTCTTCATCAGCTTCCCGATGTGGGCGACGCAGCTCTGGCTGTTCATCGCGCCCGGCCTCTACCGCAGCGAGAAGAAGGCGCTGCTGCCCTTCCTGCTGGCCTCGCCGGTGCTGTTCCTGCTGGGCGCGGCGCTGGCCTACTACTTCATCTTTCCGCTGGCCTGGAAGTTCTTCATCTCCTTCGAGACGCCGCCGGGCACCGGCGCGCTGCCGGTGCAGCTGGAAGCCAAGGTCAGCGAGTACCTCAGCCTCGTCATGCACATGATCCTGGCCTTCGGCATCGCCTTCCAGCTGCCGGTGGCGCTGACGCTGATGGCCAAGGTGGGCATCGTCTCGGTGGCCGGGCTGAAGAAGGGCCGGCGCTACGCCATCGTCGGCATGTTCGTGGTCGCCGCCGTCATCACGCCGCCCGACATCATCAGCCAGGTCGGCCTCGCCGTGCCGCTGATCCTTCTCTACGAGATCTCCATCCTGGCCGCCGGCTGGGTGACGCCCAAGCGCGACGACGACGACAAGAGCTGAGCCCAAGCCATGCACGACATCCGCATTGTCCGCGCCGACCCGGCGGGCTTCGACGCCGCCCTGGCGCGGCGTGGCCTGCCGCCCTCGGCGGAGGCGATCCTGGCGCAGGACGCCGCCCGCCGCGCCGCGCAGACCACGGCGCAGGAGGCGCAGTCCCGCCGCAACCAGCTCTCCAAGGAGATCGGCCAGGCCAAGCGGCAGGGCGGCGACACGGTGGCGCTGGAGGCCGAGGGCACGGCGCTGCGCGGCCGGATGGAGGCGCTCGACGCCGAGGCCCGCGCCGCCGACGCCGCGCAGACCGCGCTGCTGGAAGCGCTGCCCAACCTGCTGGACCCCGCCGTGCCCGAGGGGCGGGACGAGGCGGACAATGTGGTGCTGCACCAGCATGGCGCGCCGC
Source organism: Teichococcus aestuarii (assembly GCF_042651065.1). Classification (NCBI taxonomy): domain Bacteria; kingdom Pseudomonadati; phylum Pseudomonadota; class Alphaproteobacteria; order Acetobacterales; family Roseomonadaceae; genus Roseomonas; species Teichococcus aestuarii. The sequence continues at coordinate 73,350 of NZ_JBHSCH010000011.1, read as the reverse complement.
CCGAGCTGGGCTTCGCGCCGAAGCAGCATTTCGAGATCGGCGAGGCGCTGGGGCTGATGGATTTCGGCGCCGCCGCCAAGCTGGCCGGCGCCCGCTTCACCGTGCTGCGCGGCGCCCTGGCGCGGCTGGAGCGCGCCCTCGGCCAGTACATGATCTCGCTGCATGTCGATGAGCACGGCTACAGCGAGACCTCCGTGCCGCTGCTGGTGAACGACGCCACCATGTACGGCACCGGCCAGCTCCCCAAATTCTCCGAGGATCTGTTCCGCACCACCGATGGCCGCTGGCTGATCCCGACGGCCGAGGTGCCGCTGACCAACCTCGTGGCCGGCGAGATCGTGGCCGAGAACACCCTGCCGCTGCGCTTCACCGCGCTCTCCCCCTGCTTCCGCTCCGAGGCGGGCAGCGCCGGGCGCGACACGCGCGGGATGCTGCGCCAGCACCAGTTCAGCAAGGCGGAGATGGTGGCCATCACCCGGCCGGAGGATTCTGCGGCCGAGCATGAGCGCATGACGCAATGCGCCGAGCGGGTGCTGACGGAACTGGGTCTCGTCTGGCGCCGGGTGCTGCTCTGCGCCGGCGACACCGGCTTCTCCGCCACCAAGACCTACGACCTGGAAGTGTGGCTGCCGGGGCAGGGGGCGTGGCGCGAGATCTCCTCCTGCTCCAATTGCGGCGACTTCCAGGCCCGCCGCATGAATGCCCGCTACCGCCCCGAGGCGGCCCAGGGGAGCAAGGGCGGCACCGCCTTCCTGCACACGCTGAACGGCTCCGGCGTCGCCGTCGGGCGGGCGCTGATCGCGGTGCTGGAGACGCACCAGCAGGCGGATGGCAGCGTGCTCATCCCTGCGGTGCTGCGGCCCTGGATGGGCGGCAGCGAGCGCATCGGCTGAGGGCCGCGGCCCGTGCCCGGCGCGCACCGGAGTTTGCGCGAAGGTGCTTGCCGAGCGGCGCCTCTGCCCATAGGTTGCGCGGCAGTCGGGGCGTAGCGCAGCCTGGTAGCGCATCTGCTTTGGGAGCAGAGGGCCGGAGGTTCGAATCCTCTCGCCCCGATACTTCCTTCACCGGCGGGCCTGCCCGCCAGCCCCTGCCGGGAGCTGCGAACCGCATGAGCCGTGACATCGCCACCGCCCGAATCCACCGCCAGCCGCGCTCGGCCATGCAGTCCGGCAAGGCGCGTACCGGTGGCTGGCTGCTGACCTTCGCCCCGGCCGAGGCGCGCCGCACGGACCCGCTGACCGGCTGGTGGGGCTCGGGCGACACCCGCACCCAGCTCCGCATCAGCTTCTCCACCCGCGAGGCGGCCGAGGCCTATGCGCGGGCCAACAACATCCCCTACGACGTCGAGGCGGAGCTGCGGGAGCTGGAGATCAAGCCGAAATCCTACGCCGAGAACTTCCGCTACGGCCGCGCCGAGAACTGGACCCACTGACCAACCCGGCCTTCCGGCCGGCTCCGCACCCTTAGCTCAACTGGACAGAGCAACCGGCTTCTACCCGGTTGGTTGGGGGTTCGAGTCCCTCAGGGTGCGCCATCTTCGCGAGAGCACCATCCGGCAGGGCGGGATCTCCTGGCCGGATAAGGATGTCCGCAAAGGCCGCGACATAGCGCCTTTTCCGTGAGCGGGCGCGAAGGGAAGGCGCTCTAGCCGCCCCGCACCAGGCTCCACAGCAGGCGGTGGCCGGCCACCAGCGCCGCCTGATCCCGCGCCGCCAGGCGCCCGGGCGGCAGGCGCCACAGATAGCTCTCCATCATCTGCAGCAGGTGCCAGGCCAGCAACGTCTCGCCGGCATCGCAGGCGCTGAGGAAGGCCTGCATCAGCCGCTCCGGCAGGGTGCTGAGGGGGCTGGGGCAGAGGGTCTCCGGGATGGCGCATTCGGGCGGCATCGTGGCGTCTCCTTGCTCCGGTTGCCGGAGCAATACGCAGCAGGACCCGCTTTGGATCCCCTGGCCGGGCGCTTATTTTTCCGCATGCGGGAGAGGAGAGCCGGGTTCCGGGCGAAACCATCCCGCGCCTGGCCGTTTCCAGCATGACAGTGAGGAGGCAAGGTCATGCAAGACGCTCCCGGCCCCGACCGCAGCCACGACCCCGGCGATGCCGTTCCCGAAGGCGTCGCGGTGGAGCAGCCCGTTCCGCTCACGCCGGAGGAGGAAGAGGTGAAGAGGAAGCTGGAAAAGCTGCCGGACAGCGCCCGGCCGCCCTCCGGCCAGAGGTAGGAGCGCGCCGCGCCCCGGCGGCGGGTCGGCCCAACCTGAGCCATGTTCCGCCGCCGCGGCTCAGCAGCGGCTTTCGTTCTAGCCGATCGTCGAGGCTTCCGGGCCGGCCAGCGCCAGGTCGCGCAGAGTCTCCAGCGCCGGGCGCAGCGCCGCCTCCTCCGGTGCGGCGAGGGCCAGCCGCACCGCATCCGGCGCATGCCCCGGCCCGGCGGCGAACTCGGCCGCGGGCGAGACGGCGATGCGCTGCCGGGCCGCCGCCGCGACGAAGGTTTCCGCCCGCCAGGAGCCGGGCAGCAGCAGCCACAGGTGGTAGGCGCGCGGGTCGCAGCGCAGGGTCAGGCCGGCCTCGCCCAGGATGGCCCGCGCCATCGCGTTGCGGTGCCCCGCGTCCAGCCGCTTGCGGCGCACCAGCTCGGCCACGCTGCCATCCTCCAGCCAGCGCGTCGCGGCGGCCATGGCCAGGCCTTGCGCCGCCCAGGCGCCCAGCCGCAGCGCCGCCCCCAGCCGGTGGCGCAGCGCCGGGGGCGTGGCCAGGAAGCCCAGCGTCAGGCCCGGCGCCACCCGCTTGGAGAGGCTGTCCACCACCACCACCCGCTCCGGCGCATGGGCGGCGAGCGGCTCCGCCGTGTCTTCCGCCAGGAAGGTGTAGACCGCGTCCTCCACCACCAGGATGCCGAGCTCGCGGCACAGCGCCGCCAGCTCCCGCCGCCGCGCGGCGGGCATGGTGATGCCCAGCGGGTTGTGCATGTCCGGCTGCACGTAGAGCAGCCGCAGCGGATGGGCACGGTGCGCGGCGGCCACGGCGTCGGGGCGCAGCCCCTCGGCATCCATCGCCAGCGAGACCGGCTGCAGCCCCAGCCGCAGGGCCAGCGCCTTGGCCAGCGGGTAGGTCATGGCCTCGAAGCCCAGCCGCTCGCCGGGCTCGATCAGCGCGGTGAAGCAGGCGGCCAGGGCCTGCTGCCCGCGCCCGGCGAAGAGCAGGTTCTCCGGCTGGGGCGCCCAGCCGCCGCGGCCCATCAGCCGCGCCACCGCTTCCCGCGTGGCGGCCTCGCCGCGCAGGGTGGGGCGGGAGAGCAGGCGCTGCAGCATCTCGGGCGCCACCAGCGGCGCCATGCCGGCGGCCAGCATGGCGCCCTGCTCGGGCAGCACGGAGAAGTTCACCTCCATGTCCACCACCCCCGCCGGCTCGGAATCGTGAGCCGGGGTGGCGGGCAGGGTGGGGGTGGTGCGCAGGAAGGTGCCGCGGCCCACCTCGCCCACCGCCACGCCGCGCCGCACCAGCTCGGCATAGACGCGGCTGGCGGTGGAGGGGGCGATGCCCTGCCGGTGCGCGAAGTCCCGGCTGGTGGGCAGCCGGTCGCCCGGGCGCAGGCGGCCCTGTGCCAGATCCTCGGCGAGGCTGTGGGCAAGCCGGTCCGCGAGCGCGCGATAATCGGGGGCACGGTCCTGGGTCATGGCCCGATTGTACCGAGGGCAATTCCGTTATTGAAGCAGCAATATGCCGGTGGCAAAGATTGGCTCGGATCAATCAGGGGAAATTCTGTCATGGTCGGAGCGATATTCCGGCTCAATCGGATCAATGTGCTGAGCAATGCGCCGGTGCCGCGTCTGCGCGTGTTGCTGGCGCTGTGGCACCGCCGCGCCACCACCCGTGCCGCCCTGCGTGCGCTGCCGCCCGAGCGGCTGCGCGACATCGGGCTGAGCGCGCCCGAGGCGCAACGCGAAGCCGCGCGGCCCTTCTGGGAGGATGGGGAGCGGCGCCGCCGGAGCTGACCGGAGCGGCCAGCCGCACCAGCCAGTCGCCTCAGCCACTTGCCTCAGGGGGAGAGGCTGAAGGCGGGCTGCGCGGGGCCGGGAGCCTTCCGCCCCGGCTCCGCCGCCCGGGAGGGATGCAGGGCGGCGGGGTTCAGCTCGGCCACCACCGGCAGGTGGTCGGAGGCCTCGCGGCCCAGCGGGTCGCGCCAGCTCGGGCCGAGCAGGGGGGCGGGGCGGCAGAAGATCTCGTCCAGCCGCAGCAGGGGGCGGTGCGCGGGGAAGGTGCGGTGCCGCGTCACCGCCGGCAGCACCGGCGCCAGGGCGCGCCAGACCGGGCCGCGCCAGGACCAGTCGTTGAAGTCGCCCATCACCACCAGCGGGCCGTGCAGCCGCCGCGCCAGCGCCGCCAGCCGCGCGGCCTGGTGCCGCCGCTCGCGCCAGCGCAGGCCGAGATGGCTGGCGATGACGCCCAGGTAGCCGCCCGGCGTGCGCACCCGCGCCGAGATGGCCGTGCGCGGCTCCCGCCCGGGGTAGGAAAGGTCGTGCAGCGCCTCCTCCTCCATCGGCCAGCGGCTGAGCAGCATGTGGCCATAGGCGCCGTCGCCGGCGCGCAGGGTCTCGGCCGTGGCATGGGCGGCGAAGTGCCCGCGCAGCGCGGCGAAGGGGGAGGGGCGGTCGCCGCGGTTGCGGCTCTCGATCTCCTGCACCGCCAGGATGTCGGGGTCGTGCCGGCGGATCAGCTCCAGCACCCGCTCCAGGTCGTAGCGCCCGTCCGGCCCGATGGCGGAGTGGATGTTCCAGGTCATCACACGCAGCTTCATGCGGCGCCGGCCTCCGCCTCGGCGCCCTCGGCGCCCGCCTGGCTGCGCGCGCTGCGCCGGCGGTACCACGAGACCAGGCTCTGCAGCCCGTAGGACATGCCGCCCCAGGCCACCAGCACGGCGGCGAAGCCCAGGATGTCGGTCAGGGAGGGGTCGGTCATGATGCGCAGCAGCCGGTCCCCCAGCGCCGTCATCAGGATCAGCCCGGGCGCCAGGCCCAGCGCCGTGCCCACCGTGTAGTCGAGCAGCGGGATGCGGATGGCACCGGCCACCAGGTTGACCAGGGTGAAGGGCGCCACCGGCATCAGCCGCACCATGGTGACGGCCATGATGCCGTTGCGGGCGATGCTGCGGCTGACGCGGTTGATGCGCGGGCCGAGCAGCTTGCGCAGCAGCTTCGGCCCCACCTTGCGGCCGAGCAGGTAGGTGAGCACGGCGCTGACCATGGCCCCCACCGCCGCATAGGCCAGCCCCGGCCACAGCCCGAAGGCGGCCGCCGTGGCGACGATCAGCACGTTGACGGGGAAGGCGATGAGCCCCAGCGCCATGAACAGCCCGAGCGCGATGACCGGCCCCCAGGCGCCGTTGGCGTTCTGCATGGAGGCGCTGAAGGTCTCGGGGTTCAGATAGGCCGAGAGCGGGGTGTAGCGCCACACCACCCCCAGCAGCAGAACCGGCACCACGACCAGCGCCACGCGCGCCCAGAGCGGCAGGCCGTGCGGCGTGCCGTCGGCGCTGGTGAAATCGGCCAGCAGCATGGCGGAGCCGAGCGGGCGCTCCGGGTCGGCCACCGCCTCGATCTGCGGCAGGGCCTCGCCCTCCTCCAGCTCGCCATCCTCGATCGGCAGCAGCTGGTGGGCGCGTCCGCCGAGGCGGTCCAGCGCGCCGAATAGCCCGGCTTCCCGCACCAGGGCTTCCACCTGCTCCGGGGTGGCGGCGAGGTGCTCGGCCAGCAGCCGGTTCCGCACGCCGGCCACCATGGCGCGCTGCGCCGCCGTCTCGGCCTCGACCACGAGGTCGCACTCGGTGTCGGCGCCCATCGAGCGGTTGCAGAGATTGGCGGAGCCGATGCGCAGCACCCTGTCATCCACGATCATGACCTTGGCATGGACCATCACGTCGGCCTGCGGCGTGCGCCGGGTGCCGACATGCGGGAAGACCAGCCGCACCCGGTCCGCCACCCCCGCCTCGCGCAGCAGGGTCATGAAGCGGATGCGCCCGGCCAGCATGGTGCGGTGCTCGAGCCAGGTGTGATGCGTCTTGGGGCCGAGGATGACCACCTGCAGCTGCGGCCGTGCGCGCAGCCGGTCCGCCAGCCGGCGCGCCAGGCCGAGCGCGGTGAGGAACTGGTTCTCGATGTAGAGGCTGCGCTCGGCGCGGTCGATCATCGCCTCGAACAGGCGTTCCACCTCGCGCAGCTCGGGCTCGCCCTCGTAGCTGCCCTGGGTGCGGGCGATGCCGACCTTCACCTCGGTCAGGTCCGGCGTCACCTCGGCGGGCCAGGGGGCGGGGCGGCGGGGGACGGGCTCGCGCGGGCGCAGATCCTCGCAGGCGCCACGCGCCCAGCGGGCGCGGAACAGATCGGCCAGCGCGCCGGCCGCCTCGCCATCCACCATCATCTGCACGTCGTGGAAGGGGGCGTAGGTCTCGTCGCGGGGGTCCACCCGGTGCGGGTTGACCGGGTTGTGCGCCGGGGTGTCCCAGCGGCGGATGGTCAGGTCCAGCCCGCCCGAGAAGGCCAGGGTGTCGTCGATCACGGCGATCTTCTGGTGGTGGGAGGCGCCGAACGCCACGTCGCCATCCAGGCACAGCTCGATCTGTGCGGGGGTGTTCCATTGCAGCGCCAGCTCGGGCAGCAGCTCGCGCTCCAGCGCGTAGAGCACCGAGTAGTCCCACAGCAGCAGCTTCACCCGCAGGCGCGGCCGGCGGCGCACCAGCTCGGCCAGGAAGGGGCCGAGGGTGGCGGGCAGCCCGTCCGTCGCCTCGCCGGAAGGACCGACGAGAGGGGTGCGGCTGTCGATGTCCCAGCCGGCGATCAGGATGGTCTCGCGCGCCTGCTTCATGGCCTCGCGCAGGGCGCCGTAATAGGCGGCGGCATCGACCAGCACGGCGGCGCGCGGCGCGTGCTCCACGCGCCACACGGTGTCGCCGGGCCGCAGCAGGGGCTGCTCGGCGTGCGGAGGAGGGGGCAGGACGGTGCCGCTGGCGGGGTTCGGAGTGCTCATCGCCATCCCGCAACGCAGCGGCACCGGAAAAGTGTCATGCGCGCCGCGGGACGCAGCGGCCCCGGCGGCTGCAGACCCACGGCGGCAGGACGGGCGGGCTGTCAGCCCCGCAGGAGGACGGGCAGGTTGTCCAGCAGCCGCACCTCGCCCAGCCGGGCGGTGGCGAGCAGGCGGGCCTCGCCGCGCTGCCCCTCGGCCCAGGGCTTCAGCGTGTGCGGCACGACCAGGGCGAGGTAGTCGACGCCGAACCCGTCCGCCGCCAGCCCTTCGCGCGCCTCGGCCAGGGTGGGGGCGGCCGGGCGGCCCTCCGCCAGCGCCTCGGCCACGGCGCGGAGGCGGCGGGGCAGGGCGGCGGCGCGCGCCCGCTGCTCCGGCGAGAGGCGCTGGTTGCGGGAGGAGAGCGCCAGCCCGTCGGCGTCGCGCACCGTGGGCAGGCCGACGATCTCCAGCGGCAGGTGCAGATCCGCCACCACGCGGCGGATGACCTGGAGCTGCTGCCAGTCCTTCTCGCCGAACACCGCCACGTCGGCGCCGGTCATCATGAACAGCTTGGTGCAGACGGTGGCCACGCCGCGGAAATGGCCGGGGCGCTCATCGCCCTCCCAGCCCTCGGCCGGGCCGGCGGGCTCCACCACGGTGGCGGCGCCGGGCGGGTACATCACCGCCGGCGTGGGCATCCAGGCCAGGTCGCAGCCGGCGGCGCGCAGCTTCTCCAGGTCGCCCGCCTCGTCGCGCGGGTAGCGGGCCAGGTCCTCATGCGGCAGAAATTGCAGCGGGTTGACGAAGATGGAGGTGATGACGATCTCGGCCCGCCGCCGCGCCTCGGCCACCAGCGCCAGGTGCCCGGCGTGCAGCGCCCCCATGGTGGGCACCAGCGCGATGCGCCGCCCCGCCGCCCGCCACGCGCCCGTGGCCGCCCGCAGCCCCTCCAGTTCCCGCTCGATCCGCATGTGATTCCGATCCTCCCGGCGATGGCCGGCCGTTCCTGGCCGGCGGCCTCTCCTGCCGCCTTCGCCCGCCCGGCGCAACCGGCGCCGCGCGGCGGCCGCCTGACACGGGGGCCTGACGCGGGGGCCTGATGCGGTGTCTTGATGGGGCGGCTTGACGCAGGGGCCGCCGCGCGGGATCACCCCCGCCTGCCCAGGCGCGAAAGGTTCGACGATGCAGCGCGTGTTCTCCGGGATCCAGCCCTCCGGCATCCCCACCCTCGGCAACTATCTGGGTGCCATCCGCAACTGGGTGCCCATGATGGATGATCATGAGTGCATCTACTGCGTGGTGGACCTGCACGCGATCACCCAGCCCTTCGACCCGAAGACCCTGGCGCGGCAGACGCGCGAGATGGCCGCCGCCCTGATCGCCTGCGGCGTGACGCCGGACAAATGCACCCTGTTCGTGCAGAGCCATGTGCACGCCCATACGCGCCTCGCCTGGCTGTTCAACTGCGTGGCGCGCATCGGCTGGCTGAACCGCATGACGCAGTTCAAGGACAAGGCCGGCAAGGACCGCGAGAACGCCGGCGCCGGCCTCTATGTCTATCCCAACCTGATGGCGGCCGACATCCACGCCTATCACGCCACCCGCGTGCCGGTGGGCGAGGACCAGAAGCAGCACCTGGAACTGGCCAACGACATCGGCGAGAAGTTCAACCACGACTACGGCGTGGAATTCTTCCCGCATATCGAGCCGATCATCCAGGGCGTCGCCGCGCGGGTGATGAGCCTGCGGGACGGCACCAAGAAGATGAGCAAGTCGGACCCCTCCGACCAGTCGCGCATCAACCTGACGGATGACGCGGACACCATCGCGCTCAAGATCCGCCGCGCCAAGACCGACCCCGAGCCGCTGCCGGCCGAGATGGCGGGGCTGGAGGCGCGGCCCGAGGCGCGCAACCTGGTGGGTATCCTCGCCGCCATCACCGGCACCACGCCGGACGCCGTGCTGCGCCAGCACGAGGGGCAGGGCTTTGGCACCTTCAAGGGCGTGCTGACCGACGCGCTGGTGGCGCATCTCGGCCCGATCCAGGCGGAGATGCAGCGGCTGCTGGACGACCCGGGCGCGGTGGACGCCGCGCTGCGCCAGGGCGCCGACAAGGCCGCCGCCATCGCCGAGCCGATCGTGCAGAAGGCCGAGGCGCTGGTGGGCTTCCTGCCGCGCGCCTGAAGCCGCCGCTCCTTCCGCCGCTCCCGCACCCGTGAAGCGGCGGAGGAGGGGCGGATCACAGTCCATTAACATCTTTTCCGCCATTCTCGGGTGGGCGGCCGGTCCCGGCCGCGCTCAGGTTCCAGGCAGCCAGGATGGCGCGTTTTGCAGCCTGCTCTCCTGACTGCCCGAGGATGCCTCATGTCCCTCTTCTCGCCCCCGCCCGCGGAAGAGCGCCGCAGGTTGGATGCGCTGCGCGCCCTGAACCTGCTGGAGACGCCCCCCAGCGAGAGCTACGACCGTATCACGCGCCTGGCCAGCCAGATGCTGGGCGCGCCCGTGGCCGCCGTCTCGCTGACCGACAGCCACCGGCAATGGTTCAAATCCGCCATCGGCACGGCGGGTCAGGAGCTTCCGCGCCACCAGGCGCCCTGCGCCGTGGTCAGCACCTCCGGGCAGATGCTGGTGGTGCCGGACATGCTGGAGGATGAACGCTTCGCCGGCAGCCCGCTGGTGCGGGCGGGCATCCGCTTCTACGCCGGCGCACCGCTGCTGACGCGCGAGGGGCTGGGGCTCGGCGCCATGTGCGTGCTGGACACCGTCCCGCGTGAGATCTCCCCCGCCGAGATGCAGTCTCTCACCGACCTCGCCGCCATGGTGATGGCGCAGGTGGAGCTGGAGCACGCCTTCGGCCGCATCGATCCGGTGAGCGGCCTGCCCAACCGGCTGCAGTTCCTCGACGAGTTCGCCGCCCGCCCGGTGGTGGAGGCGGCGGCGTACGGGGTGGCGCTGATGGTGGACCTCTCCCATTCCAGCCAGTTCGGCCAGGCGGTGACGGTGCTGGGGCCGGCCTATGTGGAGGCGGTGGCGCGGCATGGCGCCGAGGTGCTGGTCCGCACCCTGGGCGGCCGCAACGGGCTGTACCACATCGGCGGCTGCGCCTTCCTGGCGCTGCTGGAAGCCACCCGCCCGGGGGGATGGCAGCAGGCGGTGGCGGCGCTGGAGGAGGCCTTCGCGGCACCCGTGCCCTTCGGCGAGGTGCCGGTGAAGGCCACGCCCACCTTCGGCATCGCCACGTTCCAGCCCGGCCAGGGCAGCGCGGACGATGTGCTGCACGCCGCGGCCAGCGCCGCCGATGAGGCCCGCAGCGCCGGCAGCGGCGCCTCCCTCTACAGCGCCGACAGCCACGCGCGCAGCCGCCGCCGCCTGCGCCTGCTGGCCGATCTGGTGCCCGCCCTGGCGGCGCCGGACTCACTCAGCCTGATGTTTCAGCCACGCATCGAGATCGCCGGCGGCGCCTGCCAGGGCGCCGAGGCGCTGCTGCGGTGGTGCCATCCGGAGCTGGGCGCCATCTCGCCCGGCGAGTTCATCCCGCTGGTCGAGCAGACGGCGCTGACGCAGCCGGTGACGCGTTGGGTCATCCGCCGCGCCGCCGCGCAACTCGCCGCGCTGCGGCGGGACGGGCTTGGCCTGCGTCTCTCGGTGAACGTCTCGGCGTTGAACCTGGCCGAGCCGGATTTCACGCGGCACCTGATGGAGGCGCTCGAGGAGCATGGGCTGGAGCCGCAGGCGCTGGAGCTGGAATTCACCGAGAGCGCGCTGATGCGCAACGGCGACGCGGCGCTGGCCCAGCTGCGGGCGCTGCGGGCGGTGGGGGTGGATATCGCCATCGACGATTTCGGCACCGGCTACAGCACCTTCTCCTATCTGCAGACCCTGCCCGCCAACATCGTCAAGCTGGACCAGTCCTTCATCCGCGGCCTGTCCGCCAGCGCGCGGGACCAGCGGCTGGTGGCCACCATGATCCAGCTGGCGCACGACCTCGGCCACCGCGTCGTGGCCGAGGGGGTGGAGGACCAGGCGGCGCTCGACTTCCTGGCCGGGCATGGCTGCGAGGAGGCGCAGGGCTACCTCATCGCCCGCCCCATGGCCGAGCCGGCGCTGCGCGACTGGCTGCGCGCCGGCGTCCGCGCCGCCGCCTGAGGCCGCGCCTCAGGCCGGCAGCACCCTGCCTCAGGCGGGCAGCAGCAGCGTCGCCGCCGCCTGGGCGGCGATTCCCTCGCCGCGCCCGGTGAAGCCGAGCCGCTCGGTGGTGGTGGCCTTCACCGAGACGCGGTCCACGGCAATGCCCATCAGCTCCGCCAGCCGCGCCCGCATGGCATCGGCGTGCGGGCCGATCTTCGGGCGCTCGCAGATCAGCGTCACATCCGTATGGGTGATGATGCCGCCGCGCGCCGCCACGCGGCCGGCGGCGTGGCGCAGGAAGCGGGCGCTGTCGGCATCCTTCCACTCCGCCTCGCTGGGCGGGAAGTGGCGGCCGATATCGCCCTCGGCCAGCGCGCCGTAGATGGCGTCGCACAGCGCGTGCAGGCCGACATCGGCATCCGAATGCCCGTCCAGCCCCAGCGGGTGCGGAATGGTCAGGCCGCACAGCACGAGGGGGCGGCCCTCCACCAGCCGGTGCACGTCGAAGCCGGTGCCCATGGCGGGCAGGTAGCGCGGCAGCAGGGCGGCCTCGGCGCGGGCCAGGTCCTCGGGGTAGGTCACTTTCAGGTTGCTCTCCGATCCGGGCAACAGGGCCACTTGCAGTCCGGCCGCCTCCAGCAGGGCGGCGTCGTCGGTGGCTTCTTCGCGCGCGGCGCGGTGCGCGTCCAGCAGCGCGGCGTAGCGGAAGGCCTGCGGCGTCTGCGCCCGGTAGAGGCCGGCGCGCGGCACGGTGCGCAGCACCCGTCCGCCCGCGCCCACCTTCAGCGTGTCGCTCACCGGCTGGGCGGGGATGGCGCCCATCAGGTCCTGCGGCACCTCGGCGGCCAGGGCGCCGAGCAGCGCCGCCACCGTGCCGCGCGGCACCACGGGCCGGGCCGCGTCATGCACCAGCACGATCCGGGGCGGATCGGCGGCCAGCGATTCGAGGCCGCGCCGCACGCTCTCCTGCCGCGTCGCGCCGCCGGTGACGGGCGGCAGGCAGGGCAGGCCGGCGAGCAGGGCGGACACCGCCTCCGCCTCGCCCTCCGGCACCACGGGGAGGAGGGCGTCCACGCCGCCATCGGCCAGCAGGGCCTCGGCGGCGTGGCGCAGCACGGGGCGGCCGAACAAGGGGAGGTACTGCTTCGGCACGTCGGCACCGAAGCGGCTGCCGCGGCCGGCTGCCATCAGGAGGGCGATCACACGCATGGCGCGGACCCTAGCCGCAGTGGCGCCCGGCGCCCAGGGGGGGCGTGGGCGCGGTTGGGGCTCAGCGGCCGCCGGCGGGCGGCAGGTCCGGCGCGCCGGCGGGGGTTGGGGCCTGCTCCAGCCGGGCGATCATGGCCTTCATCTCGCCGATCTCCCGGCGCTGCGCGTCGATGATGGCATCGGCCAGGGCGCGCACCTCCGGGTCGCGGATATGGGCGCGCTCGCTGGTCATGATGGCGATGGAATGGTGCGGGATCATCGCCTTCATGTAGGAGAGGTCGTCCACCGTGGCCTGGCTGCGCACCATCCAGAGCGAGCCGGCGAAGGCCAGCGCGGCCCCGGCCAGGATGCCGGCATTGGCCGCCCGGCTGCGGTACATGCCCAGCATGAAGAGCAGCATGACGATGGCCATGGTGGCGCCCATCAGCAGCGCCATCCAGCCCCGCGTCTGGCTGAAGAACACATGATCCAGGGCATAGGTGTTCAGGTACATCAGGCCGAACATCACGATGGTGGAGGTGGCGATCATCGCGGCGAAGCGGGCATAGCTCATCGCGCGGCTCCTTCTCGGGGCGGGAGGATGCCCTTGCAACGCCGCCCGCGGGCGCGGGATGCGGCCGGCATTGCCCTGCGCGGGGCGCATGGCCGGGTTTTGCCCCCCTGCTGGGCGGTTGCGCATGGACGCCAGCGGGTTACGCCACTAGATTGCCCAAATCATGAGCATCGCCCCCACCTCCTCCCCGGCGACCACGCCGCGCCTGCGGCCGATCATGGTCGGGCCGATCCGCATCGATGCGCCGGTGATCCTGGCGCCCATGTCCGGCGTCACGGACCTGCCCTTCCGCCGGCTCTGCCGCGAATTGCAGGCGCCGATGGTGGTGAGCGAGATGATCGCCAGCCAAGCCATGGTGCGCGAGAACCGGCAGACGCTGAAGATGGCCGAGGTGGACGGGTTCGGCGGCCCGACCAGCGTGCAGCTGGCCGGCTGCGACCCGGCGGTGATGGCCGAGGCGGCGAAGCTGGCGGTGGACCACGGCGCCGCCATCGTCGACATCAATTTCGGCTGCCCGGTGAAGAAGGTGGCGATCGGCCAGCAGGCCGGCAGCGCGCTGATGCGCGACGAGATCGGCGCCGCCCGCATCCTGGAGGCGGTGGTGAAGGCCGTGCCCGGCCCGGTGACGCTGAAGATGCGCATGGGCTGGGACCACAACAGCCTCAACGCCCCGCGCCTGGCGAAGATCGCCGAGGAATGCGGCATCCGGCTGGTGACGGTGCATGGCCGCACCCGGCAGATGCTCTACACCGGCACCGCCGACTGGGCCTTCGTGGCCAAGGTGAAGCAGGCGGTCTCCATCCCCGTCATCGTCAATGGCGACATCCTGACGCCGGAGCACGCCGCCGAGGCGCTGCGCCAGTCCGGCGCCGATGGCGTGATGATCGGGCGCGGCTGCTATGGCCGGCCCTGGCTGCTGGCCCGCACCGCCGCCCACCTGACCGGCGCCGCGCCGCTGCCCGAGCCCGACCTCGCGGCCCAGTACGACATCGTGCTGCGTCACTACCGGACGATGCTGGAGCACCATGGCAGCCACCCCGGCGTGCGCCTCGCCCGCAAGCACCTGGCCTGGTATTCCAAGGGCCTGCCCGGCTCGGCCGAGTTCCGCGTGAAGGTGAACCAGGCCGAGACGCAGGCCGCGGCCGAGGCGCTGCTGGCGGAGTTCTACCTGCCGCTGATCGAGCAGGGGGTGGAGGCGGTGCGCGACACCTACCGCGAGGCGGGCGCGGAGTCGGGGATGGATTCCCTGGCCGCATGAGCGCCGCCATGACGGGCACGGCCCCCCGCCGCCCGGCCGCGCCGGCAGCATCCCCGGCCAACCCGGCGGCCCCTCTGGCGGCCGCCGCCGAGAGCCGGCCGCTGCCGGATTCGCTGGCGCTGCTCTCCGCCCTGCCGGTGCCCATGGTGGTGCTGGACGAGGCGGAGCGCTTCCGCTTCGCCAACCCGGCGGCCGAGCAATTCTTCCAGCTCTCCTCCGGCACCCTGGCGCAGATGCGGCTCTCCGACCTGATCCCGCCCGACAGCCGGCTCTTCGCGCTGGTCGGGCAGGTGCGGGTGCTGGACGCGCCGGTCTCCGACCACGACCTGACGCTGGAGAGCCCGCGCCTGCACCGCACCGGCGTCGCCGCCCATGGCGCGCCGCTGCCGGAGATGCCCGGCGCCGTGGTGCTGACGCTGCAGGATGGCAGCAAGGCACAGCGGCTGGACCGGCAGCTCAACTTCCGCGGCGCGGCGCGCGGCGCCTCCGCCATGGCGGAGATGCTGGCGCATGAGGTGAAGAACCCGCTGAGCGGCATCCGCGGCGCCGCGCAGCTGCTGGAGCAGTCCGCCAGCGAGGCGGACCGCGAGCTGTGCACCCTGATCCAGGACGAGGCGGACCGCATCCGCACCCTGGTCGAGAAGATGGAGATGTTCTCCGAGCGCCCGGTGGAGCGCGCGGCTGTGAACATCCACGAGGTGCTGGACCATGTGCGGCGCATCGCCGCGCGCGGCTTCGCCAGCCACCTGCGCATCACCGAGGATTACGACCCCTCGCTGCCGCTGGTGCTGGGCAACCGCGACCTGCTGGTGCAGATCCTGCTCAACCTGGTGAAGAACGCGGCCGAGGCGGTGGACCCGCAGGGCGGCGAGATCCATCTCTCCACCGCCTATCACCATGGGGTGCGCATCGCCATCCCGGGCTCGCGCGAGCGGGTGCACGTGCCCTTGCAGGTGAGCGTGCGCGACAACGGCCCCGGCATCCCGGAGGAGGTGGCCTCCACCCTGTGGGAGCCCTTCGTCACCACCAAGCGGGGCGGGCAGGGGCTGGGCCTCGCGCTGGTGGCCAAGCTGGTGGCCGACATGGGCGCGCTGATCGAGTGCGACACGCGGCCCGGCCGCACCGTCTTCCGCATCTCCCTGCCGATGTGCCCCGCCGACCTTCCCGCCCCGCGCAAGATCCGAGACGAATGACCGACTCACGCACCATCCTCGTGGCCGATGACGACCGGGCCATCCGCACCGTGCTCTCCCAGGCGCTCGGGCGCGCCGGCTACACCGTCCGGGCCACCTCCTCCGCCGCCACGCTGTGGCGCTGGGTGGAGGAGGGGGCCGGCGACCTCGTCATCACCGATGTCGTCATGCCGGACGAGAACGGGCTGGACCTGGTGCCGCGCATCCGGCGCGTGCGGCCGGAGCTGCGCGTGGTGGTGATGTCCGCGCAGTCCACCTTCATGACGGCGGTGAAGGCGGCGCAGCGCGGCGCCTTCGAGTACCTGCCCAAGCCCTTCGACCTGAAGGAGCTGCTGGCCGTGGTCGCCCGCGCTCTGACCGCGCCCGCCGTGGCCGTGCCGGCCGCGGCGGAGGACGAGGAGGAGCGGCTGCCGCTGGTCGGGCGCAGCCCGGCCATGCAGGAGATCTACCGCACCGTCGCGCGGCTGACGACGACCGACCTGACGGTGATGATCACCGGCGAGAGCGGCACCGGCAAGGAGCTGGTGGCGCGCGCCCTGCACGACTATGGGCGCCGCCGCACCGGGCCGTTCGTGGCCATCAACATGGCCGCCATCCCGCGCGAGCTGATCGAGAGCGAGCTGTTCGGACATGAGCGGGGCGCCTTCACCGGGGCGCTGGCGCGCGGCGTCGGCCGCTTCGAGCAGGCGGCGGGCGGCACGCTGTTCCTCGACGAGATCGGCGACATGCCGTCCGAGGCGCAGACCCGGCTGCTGCGCGTGCTGCAGGAGGGGGAGTTCACTACCGTCGGCGGCCGCAACCCGATCAAGGCCAATGTCCGCATCGTGGCGGCGACGCACCGCGACCTGCGGCAGTCGATCCGCGGCGGCATGTTCCGCGAGGACCTGTTCTACCGGCTCAACGTGGTGCCCATCCGCCTGCCGCCGCTGCGCGAGCGGATCGAGGACATCCCGCTGCTGGCGCGCCACTTCCTGGACCGCGCCAAATCCGCCGGCTTGCCCTCCAAGCAGCTCGACCAGGGGGCGGTGGACCGGCTGCGGCAGCACGCCTGGCCCGGCAATGCCCGCGAGCTGGAGAATTTGATGCGGCGCCTCGCGGCGCTGTATCCGCAGGAGGTGATCGGCGCCGATGCCGTGGCCGCCGAGCTGGCCGAGGCGGAGCCGCTGGCCGAGCTGGAGCTGCGCACGCCGGAGACGCTGGAGCAGGCGGTGGAGCGCCACCTCTCCTCCTTCGTCGCCGCGCAGAAGGACGGGCTGCCGGTGCGCGACCTCTATGAGCGGGTGCTGGCCGAGGTGGAGCGGCCGCTGCTGCGCCTCGCCCTGGCCGCCACGCGCGGCAACCAGATCAAGGCCGCCGCCATGCTCGGCCTCAACCGCAACACCCTGCGCAAGAAGATCCGCGAGCTGGACCTGCCCGTGGTGCGCGGCCTGTCGTGAGCGACACGTCCTCCCGCCCCGGGCGCGGGGGGGAGGGCCAGCCTCCCTCCCAGCCGGCGCCGAGGCCCTCCTGGGCGCGGCGGCTGATGGACCTGCTGTTCGGCCGCGCCATGACGCTCGGTCTGGCCGTCGGCGCCCTGCTGCTCGGCATCGGCACCTTCACCCTGCTCTCCGGCGGCAGCCCCTTCGGGCCCACGCGGCCGGGGCAGGTGGTGGCCATGGTGCTGATCAACGCCGCCTTCCTGCTGCTGCTGCTCGTCTCGCTCACGGCCCGGCTGGTGCGGATGTGGGCGGAGCGGCGGCGCGGCTCGGCCGGCTCCCGCCTGCATGTGCGGCTGGTCATGCTGTTCAGCGTGGTGGCGGTGGTGCCGGCGCTGCTGGTGGCCACCTTCGCCGCCGTGTTCTTCAACCTCGGCATCCAGGCCTGGTTCAGCGACCGGGTGCGCGAGACGCTGGAGGCCAGCCTCGTCGCCTCCCGCGCCTATCTGGACGAGCACCGCAACACCATCCGCGCCGACGCGCTGGCCATGGCCGCCGACCTCAACCGCAACGGCCGCCTGCTGGACGACAACCAGTATGTCTTCGCCCGCATCCTGGCCAGCCACACGGCGCTGCGCGGCCTGACGGAATCGATCGTCTTCGAGCCGGTGCTGAACCGCGTGGTGAGCCATGCCGGGCTGACCACCACCGCCGTGCTCAGCCCGCTGCCCGCCTGGGCCATGGAGGTGGCGCGCAGCGGCGAGGTGGCGGTGCTGCCGGGCGAGACGGAGGAGGGGCGGGTGCGCGCCCTCGTCGAGCTGGACATCGGCCCCGGGCTGATGCTGCTGATCGGCCGGCCCGTCGATCCGGGCGTCATCGAGCACATGCAGCGCACCGAGCTGGCCTTCCAGCAATACGACCAGCTCGACCGCAACCGTTCCGGCCTCCAGGTCACCTTCGCGATGATCTTCGCCATCGCCGCGCTGCTGGTGCTGATGGCGGCGGTGCTGATCGGCCTGGTCATCGCCAACCAGATCGCCCGCCCGCTCTCCCGCCTCATCGTGGCGGCGGAGCGGGTGCGCGGCGGCGACCTCTCGGTGCGCGTCATCGAGGGGCAGGGGGATGACGAGGTCGGCTCCCTCAGCCGCGCCTTCAACCGCATGACCAACCAGCTCGCCGCCCAGCGCAGCGAGCTGATGGAGGCCTACCGGCAGATCGACGAGCGGCGCCGCTTCACCGAGACGGTGCTCTCCGGCGTCTCGGCCGGCGTGGTGGGGCTGGACATCGAGGGCCGCATCAACCTGCCCAACCGCCGCGCCGGCGAGCTGCTGGGGCTGGACCTGGAGAACGAGCTGGGCGTGCCGCTGGTGCAGGTGGCGCCGGAATTCGCGCCGCTGCTGGAGCCGGTGCTGGCGGCGCCGGACCGGCCGCGCATGGGCGAGATCCGCATCGGCCCCGCCAGCGAGCGGCGCACCCTGATGGCCCGCATCGGCGCCGAGACGCAGCGCGGCGAGGTGGTGGGCTTCGTCGTCACCTTCGACGACATCACGGAGCTGCTCTCGGCCCAGCGCAAGGCGGCGTGGTCCGACGTGGCGCGGCGCATCGCGCACGAGATCAAGAACCCCCTGACCCCGATCCAGCTCTCCGCCGAGCGGCTGAAGCGCCGCTACCTGAAGGAGATCCAGTCCGACCCCGAGACCTTCAAGGCCTGCACCGACACCATCGTGCGGCAGGTGGGGGATATCGGGCGGATGGTGGACGAGTTCTCCGCCTTCGCGCGCATGCCGCAGCCGGTGATCCGCCCCGAGCCGCTGGCGCAGGTGGCGCGGGAGGCGCTGATCCTGCAGCAGAACGCGCATCACGATCTCGTCTACACCACCCGCATCCCGGAGGATCTGCCGCGCGTGCCCTGCGATCGGCGGCTGATCGGCCAGGCGCTGACCAACCTCCTCGCCAACGCCGCCGATGCCGTCGCTGCCCGCCTCCAGGCCGAGGCGGCGGAGGGGCTGGAGCCCGCTCCGGGTGCCATCATCCTGTCGGTGGAGCCGCAGGGGGAGTGGGTGACGCTGGCGGTGGAGGACAATGGCGTCGGCCTGCCGCAGGGGGAGGAGCGGGAGCGGCTCACGGAACCGTATGTGACACATAAACCAAAAGGGACCGGCCTTGGTCTTGCCATAGTCAAGAAGATCATGGAGGACCATGGTGGACGGCTGTTGCTGGCCGAGCGGGAGGCAACGAAGGACGGCGTCGTGCGTGGTACCCGTGCGGCGCTGGTGCTGCCCCTGCGCGGTGTGCCGGAGGATCCCGGGACGGACATGGCAGGAAAGACTACGGAGATGCAACGGCATGGCGCATGATATCCTGATCGTCGATGACGAGCCGGACATCCGTGCGCTGATCGAGGGTATCCTGTCGGACGAGGGCTACGACACCCGCGTCGCGCAGAATTCGGACAGCGCTCTGGCGGCTTTCCGCGCCCGCCGGCCCAACCTCGTCATCCTCGACATCTGGCTGCAGAATTCGCGCCTCGACGGGCTCGGCATCCTGGAAGCGATGCAGCGCGAGGAGCCGCAGGTGCCGGTGGTGATGATCTCCGGCCACGGCACCATCGAGACGGCGGTGCAGGCGATCCAGCAGGGCGCCTACGACTTCATCGAGAAGCCCTTCAAGTCCGACCGGCTGATCCTGATCGCCGAGCGGGCGCTGGAGGCGGCGCGCCTCAAGCGCGAGGTGAGCGAGCTGAAGCTGCGCGCCGGGCCGGAGACGGAGCTGCTCGGCAGTTCCTCGCTGATCGGCCAGCTGCGCGGCGCCATCGACCGCGTGGCGCCCACCGGCAGCCGGGTGCTGATCTCGGGCCCCGCCGGCGCTGGCAAGGAGGTGGCGGCGCGGATGATCCATGCCCGCTCCCGCCGCGCCAACGAGCCCTTCGTCGCGCTGAACTGCGCCACGCTGAACCCGGGCCGCTTCGAGGAGGAGCTGTTCGGCGTCGAGGCCGGGCCGGATGGCGCGCCACGCCGCGCCGGCGTGCTGGAGCGCGCCCATGGCGGCACGCTGCTGCTGGACGAGGTGGCGGACATGCCGCTGGAGACCCAGGGCAAGATCGTCCGCGCGCTGCAGGAGCAGGGCTTCGAGCGCGTCGGCGGCGCCACGCGGGTGAAGGTGGATGTGCGGGTGCTGGCCACCACCAACCGCGACCTCTCCGCCGAGATCGCCGCCGGGCGTTTCCGCGAGGATCTCTACTACCGCCTCGCCGTGGTGCCGCTGCGCGTGCCCTCGCTGCGCGAGCGGCGGGAGGACGTGCCGGCGCTGGCGCGGCACTTCATGGCCCGCTCGGCCGAGACCTCCGGCGTGCCGGCGCGCGAGCTGTCCGAGGACGTGCTGGCGGCGATGCAGGCCTATGACTGGCCCGGCAATGTGCGCCAGCTGCGCAACCTGGTGGACTGGCTGCTGATCATGGCGCCGGGCGGCCCCGGCGAGCCGATCCGCCCCGAGATGCTGCCGCCCGAGGTGGGCTCGGCCGCGCCCGCCGCGCTGAAGCTCGACCGCTCCTCGGAGATCATGACCCTGCCGCTGCGCGAGGCGCGGGAGCTGTTCGAGCGGCAGTACCTGGAGGCGCAGCTGCTGCGCTTCGGCGGCAACATCAGCCGCACGGCGAACTTCGTTGGCATGGAGCGCAGCGCGCTGCACCGCAAGCTGAAGTTCCTGGGCGTGCAGGCCGAGGACCGCGCCGCGCCGGCCTGAGGCGGGACGGCGCGGCGGGGCCGGGGAAGGGGTGCCTTCCCGGCTTTTTTGCGCCCTGCGCCCATTGCCGCGCCGCGCCGATGGCGCGAAGCTGCGCCCCTCCTGCGAACCACGAGGAAGAGAGTCAGGGCATGTCCCGCATCGCCTATGTCAACGGCCGCTACGTCCCGCAGCGCGAGGCCAGCGTGAATGTCGAGGATCGCGGCTACCAGTTCGGCGATGGCATCTACGAGGTGGTCCATCTCTACAATGGCCGCTTCGTCGACGAGGACCGGCACCTGGACCGGCTGGAGCGCTCGCTGCGCGAGATCCGGCTGCCGATGCCGCTGACGCGCCAGGCGCTCTCCCACGTGCTGCAGGAGGTGGCGCGCCGCAACCGCGTGACCGAGGGGCTGCTCTACATGCAGGTGACGCGCGGCGTGGCGCGGCGCGACCACCCGTTCCCGGCCAGGCCTGTGCCGCCGGCGCTGGTCGTCACCGTCAAGCGCATCGCGCCCTATCCGGCGAGCGTGGACAACTGGGGCGCGGCGGCGATCACCATGCCCGACCTGCGCTGGGCGCGGCGGGACATCAAGAGCATCAACCTGCTGCCCAACGTGCTGGCCCGCCAGGCGGCGCGCGAGCAGGGCGCGGTGGAGGCCATCCTGTTCGAGGAGGCCACCGGCATCGTGACGGAGGGGGCGGCCACCAGCTTCTGGATCGTCGACGAGCACGGCACCATCCGCACCCGCCCGCTCTCGCACGACATCCTGCCCGGCTGCACCCGCGGCGCGCTGATGGCCGAGCTGAAGGAAGCCGGCATCGGCTTCTCCGAGGCGCCCTTCACGCTGGAGGAGATGCGCCGCGCGCGGGAGGCCTTCATCACCTCCGCCACCTCCTTCGTGAAGCCGATCGTCAGGATCGACGGGCAGGATGTGGGCGACGGCAAGCCCGGCCCGGTGGTGCGGCAGCTCTTCGACATCTTCGCGCGCCATGTGAAGGGCGCGGTGAAGAACGCGGCGTGAGCCAGGCCCCGCTGCCCCGCCCGCGGGCGATCCTGTGGGACTGGGACAACACGCTGGTCGATGCCTGGGCCGGCGTGCAGGCGGGGATGAACGCCGCGCTGCGCGGCTTCGGCCTGCCGGAATGGAGCCGGGAGGAGGTGCGGGCGCGCGCCCGCCTCTCGCTCCGTGAATCCTTCCCCGCCATCTTCGGCGCCGAGTGGGAGCGGGCGCGGGAGCTGTTCTACGCCGAGGTGCGCGCCCGCCACCTGGAGGTGCTGATCCCGCTCGCCGGCACGCTGGAGGCGCTGGAGGCCGCGGGCCCCTGGCCACTCGGCATCGTCTCCAACAAGCAGGGGCCGATCCTGCGGGCGGAGGCGGCGCATCTGGGCTGGGCCGAGCGCTTCGGCGCCGTGGTGGGGGCGGGGGATGCCGTGGCGGACAAGCCCGCCGCGGCACCCGTGCTGCTGGCGCTGGAGCGTCTTGGCGTGGCGCCGGGGCCGGAGGTCTGGTTCATCGGCGACACGGGGGTGGACATGCAGGCGGCGCGGGCCGCCGGCTGCTCCGCCGTGCTGCTGGGCGATGCCGCGCATGATGGCGGCGTGGCCGCTCTGGCACCCGATGCCCTCTTTACAGACGGCCATGCGCTCGCCAGATGTCTACGCGGCCTTGCCAAAACCCCCCTCCCTGCGTGATCTTGCGGGCGAACCGACAGGCACACCGCCTGCCGGGGCGGAGCCCCATGCCAGGGTGAAGGCCGGCACAACGCCGCCCGCCCAAAGGTGGCTCGCCAAGAAAAAGAAGGACCGAGCCCATGGCCGCCGAGAAGTCCCAGAATGTTCAGGATGTCTTCCTGAACCATGTCCGCAAGAGCAAGACGCCGGTGACCATCTTCCTGGTCAATGGCGTGAAGCTGCAGGGCATCATCACCTGGTTCGACAATTTCTCCGTCCTGCTGCGCCGGGACGGTCACACCCAGCTGGTCTACAAGCACGCCATCAGCACCGTCATGCCGGGCGCGCCGATCATGCTGTTCGATGCCGCAGCGGCCGGCTCCGGTGCCACCCAGGGCGCTCCCGCCCAGGGCGGCTCCGTGGCCGTGACGCGTGAAGGCACCATGACATTGCAACGTGAGGTCAATCCTGTCGGCTCCTCCGACTGAGAACAACGCGGCGACGGGCGGCAAGCCCACCCTCGCCGCGGTTCTGCTGCCTTTCGAACGCCCGACGCGCCCTGGCGGCGCCGAGGGCATTGTGCCCTTTCCCGAGGCCCGTGCCGCCAGCCGTGCGGCCGAGGCACGGCTGGCCGAGGCCGTCGGCCTCGCCGCCTCGATCGGGCTGACCATCGTGCACAGCGCGGTGTTCCCGCTGCGCGCCCGCCGCCCCGCCACGCTGCTGGGCGAGGGGCAGGTGGAGATGGCGCGCGAAGCCATCGACGAGCACCAGATCGGCGTCGTCGTCGTCGATGCCGCGCTGAGCCCCGTGCAGCAGCGCAACCTGGAGCGCGCCTGGGGCTGCAAGGTGATCGACCGCACCGGGCTGATCCTGGAGATCTTCGGCGAGCGCGCCCGCACGCGCGAGGGCTCGCTGCAGGTCGAGCTGGCGCATCTGGAATACCAGCGCACCCGCCTCGTCCGCTCCTGGACACACCTTGAGCGGCAGCGCGGCGGCTTCGGCTTCCTCGGCGGCCCGGGCGAGAGCCAGATCGAGATCGACCGCCGGCTGATCGGCGAGCGGATCGTCAAGCTCAAGCGCGAGCTGGAGCAGGTGCGCCGCACCCGCGGCCTGCACCGCGCGGCGCGCACCCGCGTGCCATTCCCGGTGGTGGCGCTGGTGGGCTACACCAATGCCGGCAAGTCCACGCTGTTCAACGCGCTGACCGGCGCGGGCGTGTTCGCGCAGGACCAGCTCTTCGCGACGCTGGACCCGACCATGCGGGCCATCCGGCTGCCCTCGGGCCGCACGGTGATCCTGTCCGACACGGTGGGCTTCATCAGCGACCTGCCGACGCAGCTCATCGAGGCGTTCCGCGCCACGCTGGAGGAGGTGGCCTCGGCCGACATCATCCTGCATGTGCGGGACGTGGCGCACCCGGACACCAGCGCCCAGCGGGCCGACGTGATGGGCGTGCTGAACGAGATGGCCACCGGCCCCGACCCGGCGCTGGACGAGAACTGGCCCGCCCGCACCATCGAGGTGCTGAACAAGGCCGACCTGCTGGGCGGCGTGGCGGATGTGCCGGGGGCGGACGATGCCACCTCGGTCGCCGTCTCGGCGCTGACGGGGGAGGGGCTGGAGGCGCTGCGCGCGGCGCTCGACGCCCGGCTGGCGGCGGGGATGGAGACGGTGGACTACACCCTCCCCACCACCGACGGCGCCCGGCTGGCCTGGCTCTACCAGCATGGCGAGGTGCTGACGCGCGAGGATGGGGAGGCGAGCATCCGCCTCAGCGTCCGCCTGACCCCCACTGACCGTGCCCGCTTCGAGCAGCAGAACTGACCGCGACAGGGAATAGAATGCGCTTCAACGAACGGATGGCGACCGAGATCGCCACCCTGCTGCGTGACGCCGCGCTGGCCGAGATCAAGCCGCGCTTCCGCCGCCTGGCGAGCGGCGCCATCCGCGCCAAGAGCAGCGCCACGGACCTGGTGACGGATGCGGACGAGGCGGCGGAGCGGGTCATCACCGCCGCCCTGACCGAGCGCTTCCCCGGCTGCGTGGTGGTGGGGGAGGAGGCCTGCGCCGCCGACCCCGCCGTGCTGGGCCGGCTGGCCGGGGCGGACCTCGCCTTCGTGGTGGACCCGGTGGACGGCACCGCGAACTTCGCTGCCGGCGTGCCGCTGTTCGGCTGCATGGCCGCCGCCGTGGTGAAGGGCGAGGTCGTCGCCGCCTGGATCCACGACCCGATGGGCGACGACACCGCGATCGCGCTGCGCGGCGAGGGCGCCTGGATCGAGGCGCCGGACGGGCACCGCACGGATCTGCGCGTGGCGGCACCGGTGCCGGTGAACCAGATGATCGCCGGTGTCTCCTGGACCTATATCGCCGAGCCGGTGCGCTCGCAGCTGACGGCGCGTCTGCCGCGCTTCGCCGGCGGGGTGCAGTTCCGCTGCGCCGCGCATGAGTACCGGCTGGTGGCCAGCGGCAACGCGCATGTGGTGGTCTACAACAAGCTGATGCCCTGGGACCACCTGCCGGGCTGGCTGCTGCACCGCGAGGCCGGCGGCTACAGCGCCCGCTTCGACGGCAGCGAGTACCGCCCTGAGCACACCGCCGGCGGCCTCATCGCCGCGCCGGACAAGGCGAGCTGGGGCGCGGTTCGAGAGGCGCTGTTCGGCGCCTGACGGCGGGAGGGGCGCGCCAGCGCCCCTTCCTCAGCCTCCGGCCTGCTTCACCTGCTGCCAGAGCGCCTCCATGCGCTCCAGCCCGGCGTCGGCCGGGCTCTGGCCCTCGGCCGCGAGGCGGCTCTCCACCGCGTTGAAACGGCGCTCGAACTTGGCGTTGGCGCCGCGCAGGCAGGCCTCGGGGTCGAGGTCCAGCTTGCGGGCGAGGTTGGCCAGCACGAACAGCATGTCGCCGAGCTCGTCCGCCAGCCGGGCGCGATCGGCGCCGGGCAGCTCGGCCCGCAGCTCGGCGGTTTCCTCGGCCAGCTTGTCCAGCACCGCCTCGGCATCCGGCCAGTCGAAGCCGACGCGGCCGGCGCGGCGGGTCAGCTTGGCGGCGCGGGTCAGGGCGGGCAGGGCGGTGGGAATGCCGGCCAGGGTGCCGGTCTCGGCGCGGGCGGCGCGCTCGGCCTGCTTCTGCACCTCCCAGGCCTGCACCTGGCCCTCCGTGTCGCGCGCCGCGGCCTCGCCGAAGACATGCGGATGGCGGCGGATCATCTTCTCCGAAATGGTGTCGGCCACCGCCGTGAAGTCGAAGGCCCCGGCCTCGCGTGCCATCTGCGCGTGATAGACGACTTGGAACAGCAGGTCGCCCAGCTCGTCCTGCAGCGCCGGCATATCGGCGCGCTGGATGGCATCCGCCACCTCATAGGCCTCCTCGATGGTGTAGGGCGCGATCGAGGCGAAGTCCTGCTCCCGGTCCCAGGGGCAGCCATCGGGAGCGCGCAGCCGGGCCATGATGGAGAGGAGGCGGTTCAGCGCGGCGGAGGCATCATCCAAGGCGGGAATCCTCGTCGGCAGGGTGGTTCACGCAAAACGTATAAGGAAGATTATGACAATTCTCAGGAGGCCAGGACATCGAGGATCAACCCGTCATACGCAGCCTCGATCCCCTCAGGGAGGTTCTGTCCAAGCCAGGACCAGTCGAGGTCATGCCCCATATGCGTCAACACCGTCCGGCGTGGGCGCAGCCTCTCCACCCACTCCCGAACAAGGTCCAGATGCGCATGCACCGCATGCGGCCGGCGCTGGAAGCAGCCCACCACCCAGGTGTCGAGACTGTGCAACTGCTCCAGGCTTTCCTCCGGCATCCGCACCACGTCCGTGGAATAGGCGAAGTTGCCGATGCGCAGCCCGAGCGTCTCCATCACCTTGTGGTCCTGGCGGTAGAGCTGCACGGGCAGCCCCGCCGCCTCCACCACCTGGCCGGGCCGCACCGGGATCGGCGTCAGCGCCGGGCGGAAGAAGGCCGGCGGCGTCGGTGCGCGGAAGGCATAGTCGAAGCGGGCCTTCAGCTCCTCCAGGGTGATCTCGGTGGCATAGACCGGGATGGCCGCGCCGATCGCCCGGTTGAGCGGCCGGAACTCGTCGAGCCCCATGATGTGGTCGGCATGTCCATGGGTGACGAGCAGCGCATCCACCCGGCCGATGCGGTTGGCCAGGAGCTGGTTGCGCAGGTCCGGCCCGGCGTCGATCAGCAGCCGCTGCCCATCCGGCGCCTCGATCAGGATGGAGGAACGGCCGCGGCGGTTGCGCGGCTCGGCGGGGTCGCAAGCGCCCCAATCGCCCGCGCCATCCGGGCCGCCCAGCATCGGCACCCCCGCCGAGCCGCCGCAGCCGAGGATGGTAACCTTCAAGTTCAAGCTCCTACGCAGCCTTCTTGAACAGGCGGCGGAAATTGGCCGTAGTGCTCTCGGCCATCGCCTCGGGGCTCAGCCCGCGCACCTCGGCCAGCACGCGGGCGGTGTGCGGCACATAGGAGGGTTCGTTGCGCTTGCCGCGATAGGGCGCGGGGGCAAGATAGGGGCTGTCCGTCTCCACCAGCAGCCGGTCCGCCGGCATGTCGCGCGCTATGTCGCGGATCTCCTGGGACTTCGGGAAGGTCAGGATGCCGGAGAAGGACAGATAGCCTCCCATTTCAACCGCTTCCTCGGCCAGCTTGCGGCCGGAGCTGAAGCAGTGGAGCAGGAAGTCGAACGGCCCGTCAGCGCGCTCCTCGCGCAGGATGGCGGCAATGTCCGCATCCGCGTCCCGGGCGTGCACCACCAGCGGCAGGCCGGTCTCGCGCGCGGCGCGGATGTGGCGGCGGAAGCCCTCCTGTTGCACCTCGCGCGGCGCCTTGTCGTAGAAGTAGTCGAGCCCGCTCTCGCCGATGCCGATGACCTTCGGGTGGTCGGCGGCGGCGACGATCTCGGCCACCTCCGGCAGCGGCCCCTCGCCCACATTCTGCGGATGCACGCCGACCGTGCCCCAGACCTGGGCAAATCGTTGCGCTATCGTCCTGACCGTTTCGGCCTGCGCCATGCGCACGCCGATGGTGACCATCTCGCCCACCCCCGCCTCGGCGGCGCGGCGCAGGATGTCCTCGATCTCGGCCTCGGAGAAATGGTCGAGGTGGCAGTGGCTATCGACGAGCATCAGGCGGCGGCGTCCTGGATCTTCTGGAACAGCGGGCTGGGCGGCGGCAGCGCCACCCCCTCCGGCAGTGGCGTGGCCAGCGCCGCGAGGTCGCGCGCCCCGGCCGGCACGGCGAGCTGGTCGAGCAGCTTCTCCATGGTCTCCGGCATGAAGGGCCGCAGCACCGTGGCGAAGACGCGCAGCGCGTCGTGCAGGTGGCGCAGCACGTCGCGCATCCGCGCCAGGTCGGTCTTCTTCAGCGCCCAGGGCTGCTCGCGGGTGATGTAGCCATTGGCCTCGCGGATGGACGTGAAGATCAACGTCAGCGCGGCGTCGAATTTCTGCTCGTTCAGCAGGGCATCGACCTTCTCCACCAGCCAGGCGGGGCTGCCGGCGGCGTCGGCATGGCCGGTGGCCGTCAGGAAGGCGGTGTCGGCTTCGGTCGGCGCCGCCACGGGCGCCGGCAGCGCGCCCTCGCAGTTGCGCTGGATCAGGCTGAGGGTGCGATTGGCGAGGTTGCCCAGCGCATCGGCCAGCTCGCCGTTCAGGCGGCCGACCAGCGCCTTGCGCTGGAAGTCGCCATCCTGGCCGAAGGGCACCTCGCGCAGCAGGAAGAAGCGCACTGGGTCCAGCCCGAACTCGTCGATCAGCGCCAGCGGGTCGATGACGTTGCCGAGCGACTTGGAGATCTTCTGCCCCTCATTGGTCCACCAGCCATGGGCGAACACCCGGCGGGGCGTGGGCAGGCCGGCGGCCATCAGGAAGGCCGGCCAGTAGATGGCGTGGAACCGGAGGATATCCTTGCCGACGAAATGAACATCCGCGGGCCAGAAGCGCCACAATGCTTCAGATTCAGAAGGATAGCCGAGCGCGGTGATGTAGTTCGTCAGCGCGTCGAGCCACACATACATCACATGCGCCTCGTCCCCCGGCACCTTCACGCCCCATTTGAAGGAGGTGCGGGAGATGGAGAGGTCGGTCAGGCCGCTCTTGACGAAGCTCATCACCTCGTTGCGTCGGGTTTGCGGCGCGATGAAGTCCGGGTTGGCCTCGTAGAAGGCGAGAAGCTTCTCCTGCCACCGCGACAGGCGGAAGAAGTAGGAAGGCTCCCTCACCCACTCCACCGGCGCGCCGGTCGGGGCGAATTTCTGGCCATCCTTCTCCGTGATCTCGTCCGGGCCGTAGAAGGCCTCGTCGCGCACCGCGTACCAGCCCTCGTAATGGCCGAGATAGATCTCGCCATTCGCCTCCAGCCGCTGCCACAGCGCGGCGCAGGCCCGCTTGTGGCGCTCCTCCGAGGTGCGGATGAAGTCGTCGTTGGAGTAGTTCATCCGAACGGCCAGTTCGCGGAAGCTCTGGCTCACCGTGTCGGTGAAAAGCTGCGGGTCCATGCCGCGTGCCTCGGCCGCCTTCTCCACCTTCTGCCCGTGCTCGTCCGTGCCCGTCAGGAAGTGCACGTCGTGGCCCGACATGCGGTGCCAGCGCGCCAGCACATCCGCCGCCAGCGAGGTGTAGGCGTGGCCGATATGCGGCTTGTCGTTGACGTAGTAGATGGGCGTGGTCAGGTAGATGGAGCGGCGCTCGCCGGTCATGATCAAGGTCCTCAACGCGAGGCCAGCTGCGAGAGACCGCTCAGCACCGCCTGCTTGCGGTCCAGATTCAGGGTTTCGGTCTCATCGGCCAGGCGGCCCAGGGTGTCCCACAGCGTCGCCCATTGGGCAAGCGGGCGGGTGGCGATCCAGGCAGGCGCCGGCTGGCCGCGGCCCGCGGCGCGAATCGCCTCGCCGAGCGACGTGCGCAGCAGCTCCATGAAGGTGACATAGGCGCTGCCGTCGCGCTTCGCCGCCAGCGTGTCGGCCAGGGCGTGCAGGGCGCGCGGGTCGGGGTGTGGCAGGGTGGCGAGGAAGTTCTCCACGCTCTTGTGCAGCAGCAGCCCGTCCCCCTCCGCCAGTTGCAGGGCGCGGCCCGGCGCGCCACCGGCGATGCGCGCCAGCACGGCGCGCTGCTCCGGCGCCAGATCGGGCAGCCAGCCGGCCAGCAGCGCCTCCATCTCCGGCGGCGGCAGCGGGAAGAGATCCACCCGGCGGCAGCGGCTGCGGATGGTGGGCAGCAGCCGGTCCGGCGCCGCGGTGGTCAGCAGCAGCAGGGCGCGGGCGGGCGGCTCCTCCAGCGTCTTGAGCAGGGCGTTCTGCGCCTCGGCGTTCATCGCCTCCACCTGCTCGACGATGACGATGCGCCAGCCGCCCTCGGCGGCGGTGAGGCCGAGGAAGCGCGGCACCTGCCGCACCTCGTCCACGCGGATCATCAGCTTCACGCCGCGCTCGCCGGCATTGGGCGCCAGCGCCCGCAGGTCCGCATGCCCGCCGGCGGCGATGCGGCGGAACACCGGATGGGCGGGCGGCAGGTAGAGCGGCGCTTCCTCCGCCACGCCGGCCGGCCGCTCTGCCAGCAGCCAGCGCGCGAAGCGGTAGGCCAGCGTCGCCTTGCCGACGCCGCGTGGCCCGGCCAGCAGCCAGGCATGGTGCAGCCGGCCGGCGCCGGCGGCCTCGGCCAGGGCGGCGGCGGCGTGGTCGTGGCCGCGCAGCTCGGGGTTGGCGCGGGGCTCGGGCGGAATCACAGCGGCGCCCCCAGCCGCTCCCGCAGCAGGGCGGCGGCGGCCCCGGCCAGGACTTCCGGCGGCTGCGTGGCATCCAGCACGGCGCAGCGCCCCGGCTCGGCGGCGGCGATGGCCTGGAAGCCCTCATGCACCCGGGCATGGAAATCCGCGCCCAGCCGCTCGAACCGGTCCGGCGCGCCGCGGCCGAGGGCACGGGCCATGCCGGCCTCGGGCGGCAGGTCCAGCACCAGGGTGAGGTCCGGCGCGAAATCGCCGAGCGCCACGCGCGCCAGCCCTTCCCACACGGCGCGGTCCAGCCCATGGCCATGGCACTGGTATGCGAGCGTGGAATCCGCGAAGCGGTCGCATACCACCCAGATGCCGGCCTCCAGCGCGGGGCGGATGGTCTTGGCCAGATGCTCCCGCCGCGCGGCGAACATCAGCATGGCCTCGGCCACCGGGTCCCAGGCGATGTCGCCGCCCAGCATCAGGCCGCGCAGCAGCTCGGCGCCGGGCGCGCCGCCCGGCTCGCGGGTGCGCAGCACGGGCAGGCCGGCGGCGGCGAGGCGGGCGGCCAGGGCACGCGCCAGGGTGGTCTTGCCGGCCCCTTCCCCGCCCTCCAGCGTGATGAAGACGCCGGGTTCGACCCTCCTCACCTCAGCCCGAGACCATGCGCGAGATCACCGCCGGGATGCGCGGGATCAGGCCGAGCTTGCCGACATCGGCCCCCGCATAGAGCGGCATCACCATGGGCGGCACGCCCTGCCCGGCAATGTCGAGCTGGCCCACCTCCTGCCCCTTGGCGATCGGCGCCGGGATCGGCCCGTTGTAGCGCAGCGTCACCTGCAGGTTGCGGCGCCACTGGCGCGGCAGGGTCAGCACCAGGTCCTTGCCGCCTACCAGCGGCACGGTCGGCGCCTCGCCCAGATAGACCGGCGCGGCCTCCACCGTATCGGCGGCGCGGAACAGCACCACGTTCTCGAACTCGCGGAAGCCCCACTCGATCAGCCGCTCGGATTCCTCGCCGCGCGCGCGCATCGAGGGCAGGCCGTTCACCACCAGGATCAGCCGGCGCTCGCCGCGCTTGGCCGTGCCGGTCAGGCCGTAGCCGGCATCCTCGGTGTGGCCGGTCTTGAGGCCATCGGCGCCGGGGACGCGGCCGAGCAGCGGGTTGCGGTTCTCCTGGTTGATGTCGTTCCAGCGGAAGGCGCGCTCGCTGTAGATGCTGTAGTGGTCCGGGAAGTCGTGGATCAGGCGGGAGGCCAGGATGGCGAGGTCCCGGCAGGTCATGCGGTGCTCGGGGTCGGGCCAGCCGGTGGCGTTGCGGAAATTGCTGTCCTTCAGCCCGATGCGCTTGCCGTACTCGTTCAGCAACTCGGCGAATTGCTGCTCGCTGCCGCTGATCGCCTCGGCCAGCACCACGCAGGCGTCGTTGCCCGACTGGATGATGACGCCGCGCGCCAGATCCTCGACCTTGATGCTGCTGCCCAGCTCGACGAACATCTTCGAGCCGCCCATGCGCCAGGCGCGCTCGCTCACCGGCAGGGCCTGGTCGGGGCGCAGCCGGCCCTGCTTCAGCATGTCGAAGACCACATACATGGTCATCAGCTTCGACATGGAGGAAGGCGGCATACGCTCGTCCGCGTTCTTCTCCAGCAGCACGGCGCCGGTGTCGGCGTCCACGAGCAGCGCCTGGCGGGCGATGGTGTCCACCGGGCCGAGGGGCGTGCTGGCGGGCGAGGTCGGCGGCGCGGCGGGCGCGGCGGCGAGGCCGGCGGGGCGGCGCTGCTGCGCCAGGCCAGGCGTGGCGAGCGGGCCGGCGGCCAGGACCGCGGCGGCACCGCCCAGCAGTTCGCGGCGAAGCGGCATCGCGGAAATCTCCTCGTTCAGTCTGGAACTGCGGTGGACCACGGCCTGCGGGCAGGCCGCTAGTCGATCAGGATACGGGCATCGGATACGCCCGAACGGAGTGCCCGCTCAAGGGCTGTATCCGCCTCGGCGACGGTTGCAAAGGGGCCAAGGCGGACCCGGTATTCCGGCCGCCCCGGGCGGCCCGTGCCTTCCACCCGCGCGCCGATGCGCGCCGCCTGCCGCTGCGCGTCGGCACGGCTGAGGAAGGTGCTGGCCTGCAGGTAGAGCCGCCCCGGCCGGGCGGGGCCCTGCCACAGGGTCTCCGGCAGGCGCTCGGGCGGCGGTGCCGGCGGCGCCTCCTCCGGGGCGGTGGCAACGGCCGCGCCGGAGAGGGCGCGCAGGGGCGCCGCGCGGGTGCCGGGCGGCGGCGCCAGCGCCTCGCTCTGCACCGGCCCGCGCGGCGCGGCGGCGATCTCCAGCCGCGTGCCCTCCGGCTGCGGCAGCGCGGCGGCGAGGTGGCGGGAGGGCTCGGCCTCGATGGCCAGCGCCACCTGCGCCGTGCCGCCTTCCGGCACGCCGAGCAGCGCGGCAGCGCGGCGGGACAGCTCCAGCACGCGCCCGGGCCGGGCCGGGCCGCGGTCATTCGCGCGGACCAGGATCTCGCGCCCCGTCTCCAGGTTGGTGACGCGCAGGATGGCGGGGAGCTGCACGGTGCGGTGCGCCGCCATCAGCAGGCCAGGGTCGTGGATCTCGCCATTGGCGGTGCGGCGGCCGGCGCGGGCATCGGCCGCCACAACGGCGAGGCCGGTCTCGCGCAGGGTGAAATCCTCGCGCGGGTAGGACCAGACGCCGCCCATCGCATAGGGCTCGCCCACCGTGTAGCGCGGCTGCGCGGCACTGGCCTGCGGCGGTGGCGGCCGCACGCAGGCCGAGGCCAGCAGCGGCAGCGCCGCCGCCAGCAGCGCGCCGCGCGCGGCGGCGCCCCCTCGCCTTCCCCCGCCGCTCACGCCACCCGGTCGGAGAGCATGCCGACCACCAGCGCGTAGTAGTCGGAGGGGTTGTAGCGGCGGATGACGTTGAAGTTCTGGTAGACAGCGAAGGCCTGCCCGCCCGCCCCGCCCGGCAGCAGGATGGAGGTCGGCATATCGAGCGGCGGCAGCGCCGTGCCGTCGGCGGCGGTGACGCCCAGGCGAAGCCACTCGCGCAGCGGCTTGCGGGTGCCGCGCCCGGCCAGGGCGGCGTCGAAGCCCGCCGGCACCAGCACCTCGCGGCCCCAGCGCTCCGTCTCGTCCCAGCCGCTGCGGCCGAGATAGTTGGCGATCGAGGCCAGCGCGTCGGCGCGGTTGTCCCAGATGTCGCGGCGGCCGTCGCCGTCGAAATCCACCGCCAGCCGCTCGAAGCTGGTGGGCATGAACTGCGGGTGGCCCATGGCGCCGGCGTAGCTGCCGCGCATCCGCTCCGGCGCCACGTCGCCGCGCTCCAGGATGCGCAGCGCGGCCATCAGCTCGGCGCGGAAGAAGGCGCTGCGGCGGCCATCCCAGGCCAGCGTGGCGAGCGCCTCGATGGTGTTGTAGTTGCCGGTGAAGCCGCCATAGTTCGTCTCCAGCCCCCACACCGCCACAACGATGCGCGGCGAGACGCGGAAGCGCGTGGCGATGGCGTCCAGCAGCGTCGCGTTCTCGGCATAGGCCTGGCGGCCGCGCTCGACCCGCTGGGCGGTGATGCGGCCGTCGCGGTACTGTTCCCAGGTCAGGGTGAACTCGGGCTGGCGGCGGTCGAGCTCCAGCACCTTGTCGTTGGGGCGGATGTTGGCGAAGGCCCGCTGCAGCGTGGCCTGGGACACGCCGGCGCCCCGGGCCTCGCTGGCGACGCCCTGCAGGAAGGCGTCGAAGCTGGCCGTGGCGGCATGGGCCGCGCCGCCGGAGAGGACGGAGAGCGCGGCGACTCGGGTCAGCAGGGTGCGGCGGTTCAGCATGGGGGAGAGGTGCCACGACCGGCGCCCGCCCTGCAACCGCTGGTGGGCCCCCGGCCGCGCACGGATCAGAACCGGAACGAGACGCTGAGCGAGCCGAAGCTCTGCACGCCTTCCTGCCCGTAGAATTCCTCCGAGCGCCAGACCTGCGTGTAGGCGAAGCGCATGCCGCGCCAGAGCACCGCCACGCCGGCCTGCGCGTCGCCCACCAGGATGCGCTTGTCCACGCTGCGGCTTTCGCGCCAGGTGTTGCCGTCGAGGAAGATGTCGCGGGCGATGGCGCGGCCATCGAGCCCGGCGAAGACATACCAGCCGAAATCCTGGCGCGGCTGGAAGGAGGCGCTGCCGGCCAGCGCCGGGCGGATGCGCGGCGGCCCGAAATCCGCCTCCAGCCCCTGCCCCAGCCGCAGCACCCCGCCCGCGGCGGCATAGGTCTGCACATTGCCCAGGCTGATGGTGGCCGAGGGGATGGCCTCGACATCGATCCCGCCGACCTGGCCGAGCGGCATGCGCCACTTGCGCTCGTACAGCGCGGTGATGGCCGGCTCGTCCTTCAGCTGGGAGCGCCAGCCATTGGTCTGATCGATGTTGATGATGTCGTGATAGTTGTTCTGCACGAACTCGCCGAGCGCCGAGGGGCCGACCACGCCGAGCTGCAGCTCGAACAGGTTGGCGGTGTATTCGGAGATCCGCGACAGCGAGGCGGCGCCGTAGAGATAGGCGGCGTAGGGCCGGTCGCGCGGGTCCGGGGCCACCCGCTCGGTGTCCTTCGGCGTGTAGATGCTCTGGCCGAAGGCCAGGCCCCAGCGCAGCGTGCCCGGGCCCATCAGCCAGCCCAGCCGGTCGTTCAGCCAGTCGAGCGGCCCCGGCAGGTCGGCCGAGGGGGAGCGCCAGGCGAACTGGAAGCCGTTGGTGTAGTAGCGGTCGCTGCCGCCGAACATGTCGTTCTCGAGGGCGAAGTTCAGCGTGCCCTTCGGGTCCGGCGGCGGCGCCTGGTCGCCGGGGATGCCCTGCGCCATGGCCGGGCCCGAGGCGCCCATGGCCAGCAACAGCAGAAGGGTCGGCGATCGGCGGGCGCGCATGCGGAGTTCCTTGCTCGCGGCGGCGGAGAGGCCGCGCCGCCGGGACGAATCGTGCCGCGCCGCGGGGCCGGGCGAAGCCGAGGCAGGGGTTGTGGCGAGGCACAACCGAAGCTGCAAGTTGCGTTTTATTGCAGCAATGGAGAGGGTGCGCGCCCTGCCCGCCCCGCCGCCCGTCCCGCCGCCCGCTCCACCGGTCGAGGCACCACGCGGCAGTCTTTGTTCATCATCGGGCCACAGGATGGAGGCTCCAAGCAGCCTGGATGAGGTTGAGGCGCCCATGTCCATTCGTAACCGCATTCTCGCCACCATGGCGTTCATCATGCTCTGCTTCGTCGGGCTCGGCGGCTTCGCCCTCCAGCGGCTGACCGCCGTCCAGGCCGAGGTGGAGCAGATGGCCGACAACTGGCTGCCCAGTATCAATCTCATCAACGAGGCGCAGAAGGACGCCCTCACCCTGCGCACGCATATCCTGCGGCACGTCATGGTGACAGAGGACGACAAGATCCGTGAGGCGGACGGCCTCATCGCCCAGTCCCGCGCCGACGTTGAGAAATTCTTCGTACAATACGCGCCGATGGTGACCGGCCCGCAGGAAGCGGCGCTGGCCGCGGCGGTGCGGAACGAGTGGAATACCTATCTCGGGCTCTCCGACGCCACGCTGGCGCTGAGCCGCGCGCAGCGGAAGGACGAGGCTACCCGGCAGCTCAATGGCCCGAACCGCGAGGCCTTCCAGCGCTTCCTGGCCGCGGATGAGAAGCTCATCGAGTTCAACCAGAAGGGCGCCGAGACCAGCAGCGTCACGGCACGCCGCACCGTCACCATGGCGGCCTGGATCATCGGCATCGCCGGCCTGCTCGGAATCGCGGTGCTGTCCCTGATCGGGCTGTCGCTGGTCCGCGGCATCTGCAGCCCCGTCGGCCGGCTGACGGAGACCATGCGGCGCATGACCGGCGGCGCGCTCGACACGCCGGTGGCGGACCAGGAGCGGACGGACGAGATCGGCAGTATGGCCAAGGCGCTGGAGGTGTTCCGCGCCAAGGTGCAGGAGGGCGAGCGGCTCGCCGCGGAGCAGGCGCGGGCGGACCAGAAGGCGCGGGAGCGCGCCGCCCGGCTGGAGAAGCTGGTGACCCGCTTCGGCCAGGACGCCGGCCAGGCCCTGGAGACCCTGCGCGGTGCCGCCGAGCGGATGCGCGGCAGCTCGGGCGAGATGAGCCAGGCGGCCCATGCCTCGGCCCAGCTCACCAGCACCCTCAGCCACGCCTCCGAGGAAGCCTCCAGCAACGCCCAGACCGCCGCCGCCGCGACCGAGGAGCTGACCGCCTCGATCGGCGAGATCACCCGCCAGGTCAGCCGCTCGGCCGAGGTGTCCCGCCGCGCCGTGGCGGAAACCCAGCGCACCGAGCACACGATGCGCGAGCTGGCCGGCACCGCCAACAAGATCGGTGATGTGGTGCGGCTGATCGCCGACATCGCCGGGCAGACCAACCTGCTGGCGCTGAACGCCACCATTGAGGCGGCCCGCGCCGGCGAGGCCGGCAAGGGCTTCGCCGTGGTGGCCTCCGAGGTGAAGAACCTCGCCAGCCAGACCGCCAAGGCCACCGAGGAGATCAGCCAGCAGGTGAGCGCCATCCAGGGCGCCACGGGCCAAGCGGTGGAGGCCATCAACAGCATCGCCGGCGTGGTGGCGGAGATCGACCAGACTGCCGCCGCCATCGCCGCTGCCGTCGAGGAGCAGGGCGCGGCGACCCAGGAGATCGCCCGCAACATCGCCGGCTCCGCGGAGGCCGCCGCCTCCGTCTCGCGCGAGACGAATGTGGTGCGCAACGCCGCCGAGGTCAGCGGCCGCACCGCCGGCGTTGTGCAGACCACATCCGCCGAGGTGAGCGACACGACCGGCCGGCTGCGCGGG
This sequence comes from Teichococcus aestuarii, assembly GCF_042651065.1. Lineage (NCBI taxonomy): Bacteria > Pseudomonadati > Pseudomonadota > Alphaproteobacteria > Acetobacterales > Roseomonadaceae > Roseomonas > Teichococcus aestuarii. The sequence goes on along the minus strand of NZ_JBHSCH010000011.1, from coordinate 36,687 downwards.
CAGGTGGAGCAGTTCCTCAGCGAGGTGCGGGCCGCGTAACCCCTCGACCGGGCAGGCCGAAACGGCTATCGGGGCCGCACGCGCCGGCCCCGCGGATGGATGGCCGAGTGGTTTAAGGCAGCGGTCTTGAAAACCGCCGTGGGGGCAACCTCACCGTGGGTTCGAATCCCACTCCATCCGCCATCGGCGCTGGCCTGCCAGGAAAGCGCCGATCGCCGCCGCCTGCACCAGGGCGGCGAGCAGGAACAACGCCTCCCCCCGCTCCGCCACGCCCCGCAGCAGCCCGAAGATGGCGGGCGCGAAGGCATAGCAGGCTTGGCCCGTGGCCACGATCCACGGCACCACGCGCCGCGCATCCTGCGCCGTGAACTCGCCCTGCGCGATCAGGGGCGGCAGCGAGGTGGCATTGCCGATGCCGAGGCCGAACAGCGCCAAGCCGAGCAGCAGGCCCGGCAGCACCCAGGCGCCGCCGCCCGCCACGGCCGCCAGCAGGAGCAGCGAGCCGGCCAGCTGCACGGCATGGCTGAGGCAGGCCACATGGCGCCGGTCCGCCCAGGCCGGCATCCACCAGCTCACCGCGCTGCGGCCGAGGATGGCCGCCAGCGTGGCACCACCCATCGCCAGCCCGGCCGCCGCGCCGAGGGCCGGCACCAGCAGCGAGAACAGGTGCGCCAGCAGGCCGATCTGCGCGAACAGGCCCAGCGCCATGCCCGCCGCCAGGGTGAGGAGGCGGCGGTCGCGCCAGGGCGGGCCGGCGGGCAGCGGGCGCGCCGCCGGCGCGGCGGCGGCCGGGGCGGGCATGGCGGCGGCCTCGCCATCGGGGTGCTGGCCCAGGCCCTCGGGCGTGCGCGTGAAGACCAGCGCCGCCAGCAGGCCGACCACCGGCAGCATGACCGCCCCCACCGCCAGCGCCGCCAGGGGAAAACCGAGGCCGCCGATCAGCGCCGCCCAGAGCGGGGAGAACACCATGCCGCCCAGGCTGGCGCCGTTGTAGGCCAGGCCGAGCGCCGCCGGGCGGCGGCGTTCGAACCAGGGGGCGACCAGGGCGTTCACCGCCGCCGCCCCCATCGCCACCCAGCCCGTGCCGCTGGCCAGCGCGGCGGCGAAGAGCTGCCACGGCGCCGCCGCGACGGCCCAGCCCAGCACGCCGAAGCCGAGCAGGCCGGCACCGAGGCTGGTGACCAGCGGCACGCCCAGCGCGCGGTAGAGCCGGGGCAGGTTGGCCACCACCGCGGCGCCCACCAGGAAATGCGCCGTGACCGCCGCCGAAACCAGCTCCACCGGCCAGCCGGTGCGCGCCACCACCGCATGCAGGAAGACCGGCGGCCCGTAGAATCCGACGCCCCAGCCGAAGGCCGCCAGCACGAAGGTGGCCGCCACCACGCGCCAGCCGAAGAATGGTGGGGAGGATGCAGGGGTGGTCATGCGGGTGCTCCGTCGGAAAGGGCCGGGCTGGAAAGCCTGGCATGGCTTATGCCGGCACGGCGCCGGCCGATGCTTCGGGCCTTGCCGAAGCATCGGCCGGCGGCCCCTGCTATGCTGCGGACGGATGGCGGGAGGGGCGCATGGTCACGGCCAACAGGATCGCCGAAATGGCTGCCGCGATGGGCGAGCCTGCCCGCGCGGCGATGCTCGCGGCGCTGATGGATGGCCGGGCGATGACAGCCACCGAGCTGGCCCGGGTGGCCGGCATTGCGCCGCCGACAGCGAGCGGCCACCTCGCGCGGCTTGTCGCCGCGCGCCTCGTGGCGGCCGAGCGGCACGGGCGGCACCGCTACCACCGGCTGGCCGGCCCCGAGGCGGCGCGGCTGATCGAGAGCATGATGCAGATGGCCGGCGCGGCGCCGGTGCCCCATGCGGTGCCGCGCTTCGGGCCGCGCGACGCGGCGCTGCGCCAGGCGCGCACCTGCTACGACCATTTGGCCGGCCGGCTCGGCGTCGGCCTTGCGGATGCGCTGGTGGCGGGCGGCTGGGTGGCGATGGAAGGCGAGGCTGCCTGGATGACGGAAGCCGGCCAGGCGCGGTTCGGCGCGCTCGGCATCCCGCTGCCGCAGGCGGCGCGGCACGGCCGGCCGGGTTGCCGCCCCTGCCTGGACTGGAGCGAGCGGCGGCCGCATCTGGCAGGCCGGCTCGGCGCGGCGCTGTGCAGCCACGCCTTCGGCCAGGGCTGGGTGCACAGGGTGGAGGGCACGCGGGCCGTGACCGTGACGCCCAAGGGGCGGCTGGCGCTGCGGGAGGCCTTCGGGCTGGCCGAGAGCGGCTAAGCCGGGCTCCGCCCCAGCGCAGGTTGGCCCAGCGCAGGTTGGCCCAGCGCAGGTTGGCCCAGCGCAGGGGGGCTCAGCGCAGGGGGGCTCAGCGCGAGGGGGTTCAGCGCAGGGTGGGGCCGAGCGCCGCGGCGCCCTGCCGGGCGAGCACCGTCTCGCCGGCGCCACGGGCCCTGTCCCACAGGGCGCCGATCCCCGGCCCGCCGGGCAGCGCGGCCGAGGAGCCGGGCGGGCAGAGCGCCGGCATCATCCCTTCCGCCACGCGGCAGATGCCGGTGGCGCGCAGCCCGGCGGCGAAGTTCACCTTTTCCGAGGTGCTGCCCCAGGCCCAGGAGAGCACCAGCGCCACCACCAGCGGCTCGAAGGCCGAGCCGGTGCGGCAGAGCGGCAGCGCATAGGTGCCCCGCAGCGGCCAGGCCAGGCGCAGCCCCGCCGGCGTCAGCAGATCCGCCCCCAGATGCGAAAGATAGCCCACCACGAGAGGTGCGGTGATGGCCATCGGCACATCCTGGCTGAGCAGCAGCACGGTGCAACCGAGCACCGCCAGGGCGGAATGGGTGATGCCGCGGTGGCCCAGCAGCCGCGCGCACAGCAGCGAGACCGGCCAGAGCTTCTTGCCCACCCAGGATTTGGGATGGTCGATATCGGGCAGCAGCGCGCCGAACACGGCAAGGCCGAGCAGGGCCGGGTCGAGCGCCGGCAGGCCCAGCCGCGGCGCGGCCGCGAACCAGGCAGCCGCGCCCAGCGCGATATGCGACCCTGCCATCATTCCTGGGTTTCAAGGCTCCTGCTACGCAAGCCTCAAACTAGGAGTCAGGATTCCTGCCTACAAGCCTGATTCCACGGCTTTCCAACCGCAGGTAGCAGAAAAACCATGACTTGCCTGCTCCTCGGAGCGGTGGGCGAAGGGCAAGTCTTCGCCTATCATGGAGCGGTGAACCTGCTCTCGCCGCCCCGCAGCCGCCTCGACATCGAGGTGGTGTTCGACCTAGTCTGCCCCTGGTGCTTCCTCGGCACGCGCCGGCTGCGCCGGACGCTGGAGCGGCGCACCGACGTGCTGGCCGAGATCCGCTGGCGTCCCTTCCTGCTGAATCCCGATCTCGGCCTCGGCGGCACCGGGCGGCAGGACTACATGGCGCGCAAGTTCGGCGGCGAGGAGCGCGCCCGCCGCCTGCACGCCACCATGACCGATCTCGGGCGGCCGGAGGGCATCGCCTTCCGCTTCGACCGCATCCAGCGCGTGCCCGCCTCGATCGACGCGCACCGGCTGGTGCGCTTCGCCGCCCAGCACGGCCAGGCCGATGCGCTGGTGGACGCGCTGTTCACCGCCTATTTCTGCGAGGGCGCCGATATCGGCCGGCCGGAGAACCTCGCCGCCCTGGCCGCCCGGCACGGGATGGAGCCGCGCGTGGTGCAGCGCTTCCTGGCCAGCGGGCTGGAGGCGGAGGCGGTGCACGCCGAGAACCTCCGCGCCCACCGCCTCGGCATCAACGGCGTGCCCTGCTTCGTCATCTCCGGCCAGCAGGGCCAGGGCGCGGGCCATGCCATCGCCGGCGCGCAGGAGCCGGAGGTGCTGGAGCGGCTGATCGACGTGGCGCTCTCCGAGGCCGGCGAGTTCTAGCCGCCCTCCCCCTCAGGCGGCCTTTGCCTGGCGGGAGACCTTCACCAGCGACTTCAGCATGTCCTTGGCCGCGCGCAGGCGCGTGGGCAGGTCCATCTCCCGCACCATGGCCAGCTTGTGGTCCGGCCGCAGTTTTATCAGTCCCTTCTGGGCGCCGACCCAGGTGACCAGCCCGCCTGGATTGGCGAAGTTGTTGCGGCGGAAGGCGGCGACGATGCCCTTCGGCCCCGCATCCAGCTTCTCCACCCCCGCCTGCCGGCAGAGATGCTTGATGGAGACCACCTGCAGCAGGTTCTCCACCTCCTGCGGCAGCGGCCCGAAGCGGTCGGCCAGCTCGGCCGCCATCGCCTCCACCTCGGCATCGCCCGCGAGGCCGCCGATGCGGCGGTAGAGGCCGAGCCGCACCGGCAGATCCGCCACATAGGTCTCGGGGATCAGCACCGGCAGGCCGAGATTGATCTGCGGCGTCCAGTCGCGGTTGTCGGCGCCGTCGCGCCGCCCCTGCCCGGCCTTGATGTCGGCCACCGCCTCCTCCAGCATCTGCTGGTAGAGCTCGATGCCCACCTCGCGGATATGGCCGGACTGCTCGTCGCCCAGCAGGTTGCCGGCGCCGCGGATGTCGAGGTCGTGGCTGGCGAGGGTGAAGCCGGCGCCGAGGTTGTCGAGCGTCTGCATCACCGCCAGCCGCTTCTCGGCAGCCACCGACAGGCGCTGCGTGGCCGGCCAGGTGAGGTAGGCGTAGCCGCGCTGCTTGCCGCGCCCCACCCGCCCGCGCAGCTGGTAGAGCTGGGCGAGGCCGAACATGTCGGCGCGGTGGATGATCAGCGTGTTCACCGCCGGCATGTCCAGCCCGCTTTCCACGATGTTGGTGGCGAGCAGGATGTCGTACTTGCCGTCGCCGAACTCGGTCATCACCCGCTCGAGCTCGGTCGGCGTCAGGCGGCCATGCGCCTGCACGGTGCGCGCCTCGGGCACGATGTCGGCCAGCCGCGTGGCCATCTTCGGCAGGTCTTCCAGCCGTGGCACGACGCAGAAGATCTGCCCGCCGCGCAGCCGCTCGCGCTGGATGGCCTCGCGCACCACCACCGCATCGAAGGGCATGATGAAGGTGCGCACCGCCAGCCGGTCCACGGGAGGCGTCGCGATGACGCTCATCTCCCGCACGCCGGTCAGCGCCAGCTGCAGGGTGCGCGGAATGGGCGTCGCCGTCAGGGTGAGGACATGCACATCGGCCTTGAGCGATTTCAGCCGCTCCTTGTGCGCCACGCCGAAATGCTGCTCCTCGTCGACGATGACGAGGCCGAGATCGGCGAACTCCACGCCCTTGGCCAGCAGCGCGTGGGTGCCGACGACGATGTTGATGGAGCCGTCCGCCAGCCCCGCCTTCACCTGCGCCGCCTCCTTCGCCGTGACCATGCGGGAGAGCTGGGCGATGCGGATCGGCAGCCCCTCGAAGCGGGCGGTGAAGGTGCGGAAATGCTGGCGGGAGAGCAGCGTGGTGGGCACCACCACCGCCACCTGCGCCCCCGTCATGGCGACGACGAAGGCGGCGCGCAGCGCGATCTCGGTCTTGCCGAAGCCGACATCGCCGCAGATCAGGCGGTCCATCGGCCGGCCGGCGGAGAGGTCCTCCAGCACGTCGGCGATGGCGCGCTGCTGGTCCTCCGTCTCGGCGAAGGGGAAGCGGGCGCAGAACTCGTCCCACGCGCCCTCCGGCGGGGTGGCGAGGTGGCCCTCCTTCACCCGCCGCTCGGCGGCGATGCGGATGAGCTGGCCCGCCATGTCGGCGATGCGCTGCTTGGCGCGGGCCTTGCGGTTCTGCCAGGAGGTGCCGCCGAGCTTGTCGAGCGCGACGCCCGCGCTGTCGCTGCCGAAGCGCGAGAGCAGCTCGATGTTCTCGACCGGCAGGAACAGCTTGTCCCCGCCATCGTAGATCAGCCGCAGGCAGTCATGCGGCGCGCCGGAGACGCCGATGGTCTCCAGCCCGTCATAGCGGCCGATGCCGTGGTCCTGGTGCACCACCAGGTCGCCCTCGGCGATCTCGGTGGCATCGGCGATGAACTGGTCCGCCCGCTTGCGGCGGCGCGGCGGCCGGGCGATGCGCTCGCCCAGCAGGTCCTGCTCGCCGGTCAGGGCGATGGCGCCGCTGCCCTTGGTGCCTGCGGCGGGGCCGGTGAAGCCACGCTCCACGCCATAGACCACCAGCGCCACCACGCCCGCCGGCAGCGCCTGGGCGGCGGCCCAGTCCTCCACCGCCTGGGCGGGCACGCGGTTCTCCCGCAGCAGATTGCCCAGCCGCTCGCGCGAGCCGCGCGTCCAGGCGGCGACCACCGGGCGCATGCCGCCCTTGGCCTGCGCCTCGGCATGCTGGTGGTAGAGGTGGAAGACGTTCTCGCCCGCCGTGCGGGCCTCGGCATAGAGGCCGCCGGGGCGGCCGCCGGCCTCGATGCCCTCGGCGCCGTCGGGCTTCGGGAAGGGGCTGAAGCGCAGCAGCGGGCCGCCCGCGAGCATCGCGTCCCAGCCCTTGCGGTCCAGGTAGAGGCGGCGCGGCGGCACGGGGCGGTAGGGCACCTCGCCTTCCCGCGCCGGCATGCGGCGGGCCTCGTAATGGTCCTCGACCATCTCGAGCCGCACCTCCAGCGCCTCCTCCGCCTGGTGGTCCAGGCTGACCGAGGCGCCGGGCATGTAGTCCAGCAGCGTCGCCATGCTCTCGTGGAAGAGCGGGACGTAGTGCTCCATGCCGAGGTGGCGGCGGCCGGCGGAGATGGAGACGTAGAGCGGGTCCTCGGCCGCGGCGTTGCCGAACAGGTCGCGGTAGCCGGCGCGGAAGCGGGCGATGGACTCCTCGTCGAGGAACACCTCGCCCACCGGGCGCAGCCACAGCCCGTCCATCGGCTTGCCGCTGCGCTGCGTCTCGGTGGAGAAATGCCGCAGGCTCTCGATCTCGTCGCCGAACAGGTCGAGCCGCACCGGCTCCGGCTCGCCGGCCGGGTAGAGGTCGACGATGCCGCCGCGCACCGCGTATTCGCCCGGCTCCATCACCGTGGCGACGCGGCCATAGCCATTGGCCTCCAGGAAGCCGGCCAGCTTCTCCGGCGTGATGCGCCCGCCGCGCTTCAGGTGCAGCGTGGCGCCCTCGAACACGGCGCGCGGCGGCACGCGCTGCACCAGCGCGTTCACCGTGGTCAGCACGATGCGCGGGCGGTCGCCCTTCTCCAGCAGCCGGGTGAGGGTCGCCACGCGCTCGGCCACCAGCTCGGCATGGGGCGAGACGCGGTCATAGGGCAGGCAGTCCCAGGCCGGGAAGCGCAGCACCTCGATCCCCGGCGCGAAGAAGGCCAGCCCGTCCTGCATCCGCGCCATGCGGGAATCGTCGCGGCAGACATGCAGGACGAAACCCTCCGCCTCGGCGCGGCGGCGGCTGAGCAGCAGGGCGTCGAAGCCCTCGGGGGCGCCGTGGATGGTGAGCGCGCTCATGCCCGGCGCGCGGCCTCCGGCACCCCGGCGCCCAGCATCGAGCATTCCTCGGACATGCGGGTCAGCATCGGAGTCATCACCTCGGGCGGAATGGGGCGGCGGCCCGAGAGCCAGTCGGCGAGATCGACATCCAGCAATTCCAGCACCGCCTCCAGCTCGTCCAGCTCCGCCTCGGTGAAGCTGGCGATGTGACGGGTGACAAAGCCGCCCACCATGAGGTCGGTTTCCTTGGTGCCGCGATGGTGCGCGCGGAACAGCAGGCGCCGGCGGCGCGGGGAGAGCGCCGGCGGCGGCTCCGCCGGGGACGCAGCGGCGGCATTCGGATCGGGGGGCGTATCGTTGCTCTGGGACATGTCGTCGGCGCCTTGTGGGGCTGGCATATAAGGGCAGATGGGAATCGTGTCAGCCCAAGAGGCGGAAATGGACCTGCCGGCCGGGCTTCTCGCGCCGCTGGACAGCCTGCCCTTGCCCGAGGAGAAGCGGAAGCGCCTGGCGCAGGCGGTGGAGGGCGGCCGCGTGCTCGACCTGCTGCTGCACCTGCCCGAGCGCTACCAGGACCGCCGCGCCACCACCCCGCAGGAGGGCGAGGTGGCCACCCTGCCCCTGCGCGTGGTGCAGGTCCAGCCGCCGCGCACGCCGACCCAGCCCTGGTCGGTCTGCTGCGAATCGCCGGCGGGGCCGCTGGACCTGATCTATTTCGGCCGCCGCTCCTGGCTCGGCGCCTGGCTGGCCCGCACCTATCCGGAAGGGGCGGTGCGCCGCGTCTCGGGGCGGATGAAGCGCTTCCGCGACCGCTGGCAGATGGACGCGCCGGATTTCGTCGAGCCGCCCGACGCCATCCCCGGCATCCAGCCCATCTGGCCGCTGGTGAAGGGGCTGGGGCAGCGCGATGTGGGCCGCGCCATGGCGGCGGCGCTGGCGGCGCTGCCCGAGCTGCCCGAGTGGCAGGACCGCACCCTGCTCGCCCGCCGCCGCTGGCCGGGCTTCGGCGCCGCGCTGCGCGCCATCCAGGCGCCGGAGGCCGCCGCGCCGGAGGACAGCGCGCGCGACCGCCTGGCCTATGACGAGCTGCTGGCGGGGCAGCTGGCCGTGGGCCTCGTGCGGCGGACGGTGCTGCAACGCCCCGGCCGGGCGCTGCGGGGCGACGGAAGGCTGCGCGACGCGGCGCTGGCCGCCTTCGGCCACCCCCCCACCCCCGGCCAGGCCATGGCGCTGGCCGAGATTGACGCCGACCTCGCCGCGCCGCGCCGGATGCTGCGGCTGCTGCAGGGCGATGTCGGCGCCGGCAAGACGCTGGTGGCGGTGCTGGCCATGCTGCGCGCCGTCGAGGGCGGCGCCCAGGCCGCCATCATGGCGCCCACCGAGCTGCTGGCGCGCCAGCACCTCCGCACGCTGGAGAAGCTCGCCGGCGCCGCGGGCGTGCCCTGCGCCCTGCTGGCCGGCTCGGTGAAGGGGAAGGAGCGCAAGCGCGTGCTGGCCGGGCTGGCCGATGGCTCCATCCCGCTCGTCGTCGGCACCCATGCGCTGATCGAGGAGGGCGTGGCCTTCCGCGACCTCGGGCTGGCGGTGGTGGACGAGCAGCACCGCTTCGGCGTGGCGCAGCGCCTGGCGCTGACCGAGAAGGGCACCACCGACGTGCTGGTGATGACCGCCACCCCCATCCCCCGCACCCTGCTGCTGACCCAGTGGGGCGAGATGGCGGTGAGCCGGCTGGAGGGGCTGCCCGCGGGCCGCCAGCCCATCGTCACCCGCATCGTCAGCCGCGAGCGGCGCGAGGAGCTGGTGGCCCGGCTGCGCGCCGCCTTCGCACAGGGGCACCGCGCCTATTGGGTGGTGCGCGCCGTGGAGGAAGGCGAGAAGCACGACAACGCCGCCGCCGAGACCACCTTCGCCGAGCTGGCCGCCATTTTCGGCGACAAGGTCCGCCTCGCCCATGGCGCACAGAAGCTGGATGTGCGCGAGGCGGCGCTGCACGACTTCGCCGCCGGCCGCGCGCAGCTGCTGGTGGCCACCACGGTGGTGGAGGTGGGGGTGGACGTGCCCGAGGCCACCATCATGATCATCGAGCAGGCGGAGCGCTTCGGCCTCGCCGCGCTGCACCAGCTGCGCGGCCGCGTCGGGCGCGGCAAGGCCCAGAGCTTCTGCCTGCTGCTGCCCTCGGCCGAGCTGAACGAGAGCGAGCAGCGGCGCCTCGCCGTGCTGCGCGAGACGCAGGACGGCTTCGTCATCGCCGATGCCGACCTCGAATACCGCGGCGGTGGCGACGCGCTGGGGATGCGGCAGGCGGGGCGCATCGGCCGCCGGCTGGCCGACCCGCAGCGGCATGGCGGGCTGGTCCGCATGGCGCACCAGGATGCGGCGCTGCTGCTGGAGAAGGACCCGGATCTGGCCGCCACCCCGCGCGGCGCGGCGGCGCGGCTGCTGCTCGGCGTGTTCGGCCATGACCTGACGCTGGCGCCGCTGGCCGCCGGCTGAGCGCCTCCGCCGGGCACGCTTCGATACAGGCGGAGGGGTTGCAATGCCCCCTGCCCTGGTTAAACCCGATCACAATTCGGCCATAGCAGGGGGTACGCCCGGTTGTCCGCGCTGATCGAGATCGACCGCCTGAGCAAACGCTTCGGCGCCTTCACCGCCGTCGACGACGTGTCCTTCGCCGTGGCGCGCGGCGAGGTCCTGGGCTTCCTGGGGCCGAACGGCGCCGGCAAGTCCACCACCATGAAGATGCTGGCCGGCTTCGTGACCCCTTCCGCCGGCACCGCCCGCATCTGCGGCGAGGATGTGGTGGAGCGGCCCGTGGCCGCCAAGAAGCATCTCGGCTACCTGCCCGAGGGCGCGCCCACCTACCCCGAGATGACGGTGGCGGGCTTCCTGGGCTTCGCCGCGCGGGTGCGCGGCTACCGCGGCTCCGAGGCGGCGGATCGGGTGGCGCACGCCATGCGCCTCACCACCCTGGAAGGGGTGCGGCTGCAGCCGATCGAGACGCTCTCCAAGGGCTTCAAGCGGCGCGTCGGCCTGGCGCAGTCCCTGCTGCACGACCCGCCGGTGCTGGTGCTGGACGAGCCGACCGACGGGCTCGACCCCAACCAGAAGCACGAGGTGCGGCGGCTGATCGGGCAGATGGCGCCCAACAAGGCCATCATCATCTCCACCCACATCCTGGAGGAGGTCTCGGCCATCTGCACCCGCGCCATCATCATCGCGCGCGGGCGGGTGCTGGCCGATTCCACGCCCGCGGAACTCTCCCGGCGCGGCCCCTCGCTCGATGCCGTGTTCCGCGAACTGACCATGGCGCCCAGACCCGCGCCGGAGGCTGCCTGAATGCGCACCGCGCTGACCATCGCCCGGCGCGAGCTGGCCGGGTATTTTGCGACGCCCGTGGCGTATGTGTTCATCGTCATCTTCCTGGTGATGACGGGCGCGCTCACCTTCACCCTCGGCAATTTCTTCAACCGCGGCACGGCCGACCTCCAGCCCTTCTTCGGCTTCGTGCCCTGGCTGTTCCTGTTCCTGGTGCCGGCGCTGACCATGCGGCTCTGGGCGGAGGAGCGGCGCCTCGGCACCATCGAGCTGCTGCTGACCCTGCCGGTGACGCAGGGCCAGGCGGTGCTGGGCAAGTTCCTGGCCGCCTGGGCGTTCTGCGGCATCGCCCTCGCCCTCACCTTCCCGCTGGTCATCACCGTCAACTACCTGGGCAACCCGGACAATGGCGTCATCGCCACGGGCTATATCGGCTGCCTGCTGGTGGCCGGCGCCTATCTGGCGGTGGGCGCGGCCATCTCGGCGCTGACCAAGAACCAGGTGGTGGCCTTCGTGCTGGCCGTGGCGGTGTGCTTCGTCTTCGCCGCCGCCGGCAGCCCCGTGGTCACCGAGTTCCTCTCCGTGCGCCTGCCCGTGCTGGCCGAGATCGCCCGGGGCGTCTCCGTCACCGACCGCCTCTCCGGCTTCTCGCGCGGCGTGGTGGCGCTGCGGGACATCGTCTTCTTCGCCAGCTTCATCGGCTTCTGGCTGTTCGCCAATGCCGTGGCGGTCGATCATCGCAAGGCGGACTGAGCCCATGAGCGCCGAAAGCCCCGCCCCGCGCGCCCCCGCGCGCGCCCCGTCCCGCCGCCTCTCCTATGCGGCGGGCGGCCTCGCCGCCGCGCTGGTTCTGGCCGTCTCCGCCAACCTGCTCACCGAGCGCCTGCTGCCGCGCGCCCAGGTCGACCTCACCGCGCAGCGCCTCTACACCCTCTCGGACGGCACCCGGCAGGTGCTCTCCGGGCTGCAGGACCCGGTGACGCTGCGGCTGTTCTACTCCCGCCGCCTCGGCGGCAGCATCCCCGTCTATGGCGCCTATGCCGACCGGGTGCGGCAGATGCTGGAGGAGTACGCCGCCCTCTCCAACGGCAAGGTGCGGCTGGAATACCTCGACCCTGAGCCCTTCTCGGAGACCGAGGACCGGGCGCTCGCCTATGGCATCCAGGGCGTGCCGGTGGACCAGTCCGGCGAGCAGGTCTATTTCGGCCTCGCCGGCACCAACCTGCTGGACGACGAGCGGGTGCTGCCCTTCCTCCAGCCCGACCGCGAGCGCTTCCTCGAATACGACCTGACGCGGCTGGTCCACGACCTGTCCAACCCGCGCCGCCCCGTGGTGGGGCTGCTCTCAGCCCTGCCGCTGAACGGCGACCCGCGGGCGATGATGATGCGCGTCCCCGGCGCCGGGCAGCCCTTCGTCATCGCCAACCAGCTTCGCCAGTTCTTCACCCTGCGCGACGTCGCCGCCGACGCGCAGGCGATCCCCGAGGACACGCAGGTGCTGATCGTGGCGCAGCCGCAGGGGCTGGCGGACGCCACGCTCTACGCCATCGACCAGTTCGTCATGCGCGGCGGCAAGCTCTTCGTGCTGACCGACCCGCACAGCGAGAGCCAGGCCAGCCGCCCCGGCCCCAACGGCCAGCCGCCCGCCGACACCGCCTCCGGCCTCGACCGGCTGCTGAACGCCTGGGGCATCGAGGCCCCGCGCGACCAGGTGGTGCTCGACCAGCGCGGCGCCTGGCGGGTGCGCGCCAACCCGCAGGACCGGGTGCAGGCGGTGGACTACCCCGCCTGGTTCAACGCCACGGGCGACAGCCTGAGCGCCGCCGACGTGGCGACGGCCGAGTTGCAGCAGGTCACCTTCGCCTCCGCCGGCCAGGTGCGGCGGCGCGAGGGGGCGGGCATCGAGTTCACTCCGCTCATCACCAGCAGCCCCGAGGCGATGCTGGTGGACACCGCGCGGGTGCGCGAGAACCCCAACCCCGCCCGGCTGCTGGCCGAGTTCCGCCCCTCCGGGGAGCGCTACGTGCTGATGGCGCGCGCCCGCGGCATGCTGAAATCCGCCTTCCCCGACGGCCCGCCGCCGCCGCCCGAGGGCGCCGAGCGCCCGGCCGACCTTCCCGCCCACCGGGCGCAGAGCGAGGGCCCGGCCAACCTCGTCATCGCCAACGACGCGGACCTGCTGGAGGACCGCTTCTGGGTTCGTGTGCAGGATTTCTTCGGCCAGCAGACGGCCACGCCCTTCAGCGACAATGGCGCGCTGGTCGCCAACCTCACCGACACGCTGGCCGGCGGCGACGCGCTGATCGGCCTGCGCTCGCGCGGCGAATCCCTGCGCCCCTTCGGCCGCGTCGAGGCGATGCGGCGGGAGGCGGAGGCGCGCTACCGCCAGACCGAGCAGGCCCTTACCCAGCGGCTGGAGGCCACCGAGCGCCGCCTGCGCGAGCTGCGCCAGGGAACAGGGCAAGGCGGCGCGCAGAGCGTCATCACCCCCGAGCAGCGCGCCGAGATCGACAAGGCGCGGGCCGAGATCGTCGCCACGCGCGGCCAGCTCCGCGCCGTGCAGCTCGACCTGCGGCGGGACATCGAGGGGCTGGAGCGCACCCTGCGCATCCTCAACATCGCGCTGGTGCCGGTACTGGTCACGCTCTTCGCCATCGGGCTGGCGGTGGCCCGCAGCCGCCGCCGCGCCGCCGCCCGCGCCTGAGGGAAAGCCAACGATGCAACGCCGATCCCTCCTGATCCTGGGCGGTGCCGCCCTCGCCTCCGCCGCCGCCGTGGTGGCGCTCGGCCCCGGCGGCCCGCCGCCGGCCGAGACCGGCGCGGCGCCGCTGATGTTCCGCGACCTCGCCACCCGCCTGCAGGGCGCCATGCGCATCGAGGTGGTGCGGCACGCGCAGAGCCTCGCCGTGCAGCGCCAGCCTGGCGATAGCTGGGTGCTGCCCGAGGTGGCGGGCTACCCGGTGCGGCCCGAGAAGGTGCGCGAGCTGCTGGTGGGGCTGACCGAGCTGCGCCTGGTGGAGCCGCGCACCGCCAACCCCGAGATGCTGGAGCGCCTCGGCCTGCAGGACCCGGACAAGCCGGGCTCCACCGGCGCCCTGCTGCGGGTGCTGGACGGCACCGGCGCGCCGATCGTGGCGCTGGTGGTGGGGCGCCGCCGCGTCCGCACCCAGGGCAACGTGCCGGAGAGCGTCTATGTCCGCCGCGCCGGCGAGACCCAGTCCTGGCTGGCGGAGGGCCGCCTGCCGCTGGATGCCGACGCGCAGCTCTGGATCGACCGCGACCTCGCCAACCTCCCGCGCGAGCGGGTGCTGCGGGTGCGGGTGGAGCGCGAGGATGCCCCCGCCCTGGTGCTGGCCAAGGGCGAAGGGCCGGATGGCCGCCTCGCCCTCGCCGAGCCGGCCGCCGCGCCGCCGCTGGAGCCGACGCGGCTCGACGCCGTGGCCAACGCCTTCGAATTCCTGACGCTCACCGATGTGCAGCGCGCCGCCGACATCCCCGGCACGCGGCTGGGCCGGGCGCGGTACACGCTGACCGACAATCTCGGCATCACCGTCACGCTGCACGAGCAGGGCGAGCAGGTGTGGGTGCTGCTGGAGGCCAGCGGCGATGCCGAGGCGGAGCGGCTGAACGCCCGCTGGCGCGGCTGGGCCTATCAGCTCGGCGCCTGGAAGCGCCGCGCCTTCCTGCCGACGCTGGAGGAATTGCGGCCGGAGGAAGCCCCCGCCGCGCCCGCCCCTGCCCCCCGGCCGGCGCCGTGAGCAGCCGGGAATATCCGGACCGGCCCTGGGTCGGCATCGGCGTCATCGCCTTCCGCGGGGAGGATGTGCTGCTGGTCCGCCGCAGCAAGCCGCCGCGCATGGGGGAATGGTCGATCCCCGGCGGCGCCCAGCACCTGGGCGAGACGGCCGAGGCCGCGGCGCGGCGCGAGCTGATGGAGGAGGCCGGCATCACCGTCGGCCCCCTCACCGTGGCGGTGGTGGTGGACGCGCTGAACCATGACGAGGCCGGGCGCGCCCGCTTCCACTACACCATCATCGACTTCGCCGGGCAGTGGACGGGCGGCGAGCCGGTGGCCGGCGACGATGTCAGCGAGGCGCGCTTCTTCCCGCCGGAAGAACTCGCTGGCCTCGGGCTGTGGGAGGAGGCGGTCCGCGCCATCGCCGAGGGGCGGAAGCGGCTGGCCGGCTGACCCCCGCCGGAGGCGAGACTCGCCGCAGCCCGCGCCCTATGCTGGGTCCGGCCTCAAAGGTGGACCATGGCTGAGCACATCGATTTCGGCTCGCTCAAGCTGCGCTTCCTGCGCGACCGGCACGAGACGGGCGGCAGCCTCGACATGTTCGAGATGACCCTCCAGCCGGAGGGGCGCATGCCGGTGCCGCACTACCATGAAAGCTGGGAGGAGACGGTCTATGGCCTCTCCGGCACCGTGACCTTCACGGTGGAGGGCCAGGACCGGGAGGTGGGGCCGGGCGAGAGCCTGTTCATCCCGCGCGGCGCGGTGCATGGCTTCAGCAACCGCAGCGGGGCGCCGGCCAGCTGCCTCTGCATCCTCACCCCGGGCGTGCTCGGCCCCGAATACTTCCGCGAACTGGCGGCCCTGCTGAAATCCGGCAGGCCGGACCCGGCGAAGGCGCGCGAGATCATGCTGCGGCACGGGCTGGTGCCGGCCTGAGCGGCAAGGCCGAGGCCGTGCAGCAGCCGCCGTGCCGCAGCCTCAGAGGTAGAGCTTTTCCTTCTCCAGCCCCGCATAGAGGCTGGCGACGTACTCGCCATAGCCGTTGAACAGCTTCGTCGGCACGCGCTCGTTGCTGCCGAGCAGCCGCTCATGCGCCTGGCTCCAGCGCGGATGCGGCACCTCGGGGTTCACATTGGCCCAGAAGCCGTATTCCGTCGGCTGCAACTGCTCCCAGAAGGAGACGGGGCGCTTGTCGGTGAAGCGGATGGTGGTGATCGCCTTGCCGCTCTTGAAGCCGTACTTCCACGGGAACAGCACACGGATGGGGCCGCCATTCTGCGGCGTCACCGGCTTGCCGTAGAGGCCCACCGCCATGAAGCACAGCTCGTTCGCCGCCTCGGCCAGTGTGCAGCCCTCGACATAGGGCCAGGGGTACCAGCTCTGCCGCAGGCCGGGCATGGTGCCGCGGTCGGCCACCGTGTGGAACTCGACGAACTTCGCGCCGGATTGCGGCCCGGCCAGCTTCAGCAGCTCGGCCATCGGAAAGCCGGTCCAGGGCACGGTCATCGCCCAGGCCTCGACGCAGCGGTGCCGCAGCACCCGCTCCTCCAGGCTCACCTTCTTCAGCAGGTCGTCGAGGCCGAGCTCCTGCGGGTTGTCCACCATGCCTTCCAGCTTCAGCGTCCAGGGGCGCTGCGGCAGGCGGGCGGCGGCGGAGGCCACGTTCTTGCTGCTGCCGAACTCATAGTAGTTGTTGTAGCTGGTGGCGTCCTTCTCCGGCGTCAGGGCGCGCTCGGGGCGGAAGGCGGGGTTGCGCATGGCGGCCATCGGGCTGGCCGCCTGCGCCCGCGCGCCCTGCCAGGGCAGCGCCGCGCCAGCGGCGATCAGCCCGCCGAGGCCCAGCGCCTTGCGCCGCCCCAGCACCAGATGCTCCGGCGTGGCGGCGGATTCGGGCAGTTCCCAGCCCCGGGGAATGCGGATCGGCATGGCTCGTCTCCCTGAACCTTTCCCAGCATGTAGGCCGCCCGCGGGAGAGGGAAAGGCCTCAGCGGCGGGCGGGCAGCAGCACCAGCGGCGGGGCCGCCGCATCCGCCGGCACCACCACGCGGTGCAACCGGTAGCGTTCGGCCTCGATGCCATGCCGGGCGCGCGTCACGCCCCCCTCCTCCACCGCACCCGGCCAGAGCGGCGGACCGCCGCGACGCTCGCTGCGCACCAGCAGCCCGGTGCCGCCGGGCGGCGGCGCGGCGAGGTCGAACAGGTCCCACCGGTCGCCGAGGGCGACGACGCGGGTGGCGGGCGGCAGGTGCAGCGCCAGCTCGCTGGCCAGGCCGTATTCCTCGGCGGCGATGAAGGCGGCGCCGCGCGCCGCGCGCTCCGCCTCCAGCGTGGCGGCGAATTCGGCCCAGCCGCCGAGCCGCGCCAGGGTGGGATCGCTGCGCCGGGGCAGCGGCAGCGGCGCGAAGGCGGCCTGCACCAGCACCAGCAGGGTCAGCCCCAGCCCCAGCGCCACGCCCGGCCGGCGCCAGCGTGCCCAGCGGGCGCCGAGGCAGCCCGCGGCGGCGAGGCAGGCCGTGGGATAGAGGATGGCCGGCCAGTTGCCCTGCACCCGGCTGCCGGTGGCCTGCCACAGGAACAGCAGCGCCGTGGGCACGGTGATGGCGGCCAGCAGCCCGGCCGCCGCCGCGCCCTCGCCCCGGCGCCACCACAGGCGGCAGGCGGCCACCGTGCCGGCAGCGCAGAGCAGGAAGATGATGGGTGTGGCCAGCCCCGCCTGCCCGCCCACCAATTCGCCCAGGTAGCGCAGCGCGGAGCCGGTGGCGGTGGCGCCCGCCCGTCCGCCCTGCTTGGCGAAGCTCACCCAGTCGTGCTGGGCGTTCCAGAGGATGACGGGGCTGAACACCAGCAGCGCCAGCGCGCCGCCGGCCCAGAGGCGCCAATCGGCCAGCCAGCGCCGCGCGCCTGGTTCCAGCAGCAGCCACAGCACCACGCCGCCGCCCAGCAGCACGGTGGTGTACTTGGACAGCAGCCCGAGCCCCGCGAGCAGGCCGAAGGCCAGCCACCAGCGCCCGTCCTGGCTGGCCTGCAGCCGCGCCAGCGCCCAGAGGGCGGCGCACCAGAACACCAGCAGCGGCGTGTCCGGCGTCATCAGCACCGCGCCGGCACCGAAGAGCAGCGTGGCGTTCAGCAGCGCCGCGGCCCAGGGCCCGGCCTGCCGGCCGGGAAAGAGACGCTCCCCCGCATCGGCCAGCAGCAGCGAGGCGGCGGCGACGCCCAGCGGCCCGAGCAGCCGCAGCCCCAGCGCCGTGTCGCCCGCCAGGGCTGAGCCGAGCGCCGTCCACAGCGCCACCATCGGCGGGTGGTCGTAGTAGCTGAGCGAGAGGGCACGGCCCCAGACCCAGTAATAGGCCTCGTCCGGCGCCGGCGGCAGCCACCACGCGGCGGCGAGGCGCAGCAGGGTCAGCGCCGCCAGCGCCCACAACCAGGTGGCGCCGCTCCAGCGCGCACCCATCAGCGGGCCCGCCAGACGAGGGTGGCGGAGACGGCGTAGTTCCACACCACCGTCAGCAGCGCGCCGGCCGCGCCGGCCAGGCCCCAGCTCGCCAGCTCGTCGCGCATCAGCAGGTCGGCGATGCCGACATTGGCCGCCACGCCGACGCCGCAGACCAGGTAGAACACCGCCAGCCCGCGCCACAGCGCGGCACCCCGCAGCCGCACGTCGCTGTAGGTGATGCGGTTGTTCAGCACGAAATTCGCCGTCATCGCCACGAGGCTGGCCACCCATTGGGCCTGCGCGAAGGGCAGCGGCCCGAGCGCCAGCGAGAGCACCGCCAGATGCACCACGATGCCGATGGCGCCCACGGCGGCGAAGGCCAGGAAGCGCAGCGGCAGCAGCCCATGCGACCACTTGTCCAGCAGCAGGGCCAGGAAATCGAGCAGCACCGTGGCGTCGAGCTTGGATTCGCCGGCCTGGCGCGGGCGGAAGGTGTAGGGCAGTTCCACCACGCGCAGCTTGCGGCCGGCGGAGAGCAGCAGGTCCAGCAGGATCTTGAAGCCCCGGCCGGTCAGGCGCGGCGCGATCTCCTCGGCCAGCGGGCGCGGCAGCATGAAGAAGCCGCTCATCGGGTCGGCCACCGGCACGGGAAGGAAGAACTGCGCAAGCGTGGTGCCGCCATCGCTGATGCGCCGCCGCAGGGAGGAGAAGCCCTCCGCCGCCTCGCCCCCCGCCACATGGCGGCTGCCGATGGCGACATCCCCCTCGCCCGCCCGCAGCGCTGCCAGCATGCGTGGCAGCAATGTCTCGTCGTGCTGCAGGTCACCGTCGATGACGGCAACATAACTGGCCGAGGAAGCAAGCATGCCCTCGACGCAGGCCGAGGACAGGCCGCGCCGGCCGACGCGCCGGATGCAGCGGATGCGCGGGTCCCGCGCCGCGATGCCGCGCGCCACCTGGGCCGTGCCGTCGGGGCTGTTGTCATCGACGAAGATGGCTTCCCAGGCGATTCCGCCAAGCGCCGCCTCCAGCCGTTCCACCATGGGCGCGACGTTGGGGGCCTCGTTGTAGCAGGGAATCACGACGGTGAGTTCGGGCGACGGCATGGTGGGGCGTGCTTAGCGCCCTTGCCGCCGAGGCACCAGCAACGGAGCGTGACGCGGCTTTCCGCTGGCCGCGAACCGGAGGATGTGCCGGTCCTCCTGCCCTGCCTGCGGCTGTGATGGTGCAGGCCCGGGCAGTCCCCATGCCTTCAGGGTCGTGCCAGAGGTCTTCCCGGGCGGCCCAGCCTTTCCGGCGGGCCTGGCGGGCGAATGCTGCTGTGCCGGTGACGTGCCGCGCGGTGGCGGCCGGGACCCCTCTCTTTCGTTGCTTGTCGGCCGCTTTGTGTGGTGGGTGCGTTTGCGGGGAAAGTTCGGGCTTTGCGGGGCGATAGTTTACAATAATTTTCTTTATACGATTATCGACAGGAAGTGGATGAGGCGGGAGAGACATAGGGAGTACCGCATTGTTGCGGCAGGCGATGGGACACATCCTGGGACGGCCCGCAGGGCACCAGGCAAGCGGCCACAGGCGGGCATGCAGGGGAAAGGCTTCGTGGTGGTCCCTGGCCTGCCGTGACGGCTGGAGAAAGCGCCGGCCTTTCCCTTCCCCCAAGCGGCGGTGGAGATGGCGGCGTGCCGTGCCAGCGCCACGTCCCGGTCGGCCGTGGCGTGCGTCCAGTGGTGCAGGGGGACGGGCTCTGCGCCCGAAAGGCCCGGTGTGGCGAGAAGAGCATCACCCCCTCCCCTCCCTGGGCAAATCCCATCGCCGGGCAAGTCGCGCCCTGGCGGCACCTGGCCCTTCCTTTCCGCGCCAGGTGCCGCTCGCCTGCCGGCCCGTACTCGCCTGCCGGCGCGTCCTCAACGCCAGTTTCGGTCGTGCTCGGCATGGGTGCGGAGATAGGCTTCCGGCGTGAAGTACCGATCGTAGAACTCGGTGTCGAGCCGATGGGCCTGCAGGTAGGTTTTGAGGAAGACCGGCGGCACCGTCGCGGGGAAGCGGCCGAAGGTCGTGAACACATACTCGGCCATCAGCGCGGCAATCTCGATCGCCTCGGCGTCGATCGCGGCGGCGCCGGAGCGGATCGCGGCATTCTCCCGGTAGGGCCCGCCCTGCTTCGGGTCGAAGGGGCCGCCCGCGCCGAATTTGCGCGCGACCGCCGCCTCCACCGCCGCGCGCATGCTGGCGTGGTGCGGCGGCACATGCGCCTCGAACACCCCGGGCAACCCGGTGATATGCGGCAGCGGGTTGTTCGGCAGCATGTCGAAGCGGAAGCCGAGGCCCGGCACGGCCGGATCGCCGCTCGCCCCCAGCACCGTGAAGGGATTGAGCCCGGTGTACATCCACCCGCCGAGGCCGAGCGCCTGCAGCATCAGCGCGCCCGCATAGCAGGCCGTGCCCATCTCCACCGACACGTCCGTGAGCGCGACCTGCTCGAGGAAGGTCATGGGGTAGGCCGCCTCCAGCTTCAGCCGGTGCGCGTAGCGCTCCAGCCCGGGGATCGGCCGGCCGTTCACGTCGTCGTAGATGCCGGTGCCGTTCTGCACGAGGTAGAGCAGCAGCAGGATGACGTGTTGCGCGAGGTCGGCCACCGGGAACACCAGGGTCGAGCCCGGCACGTTCGCGCACCAGGTATTGTGGCCTTCCATATGCGGCATCGCCGCCGGGATGTTGAGCCGGCCATCGGCCAGCTTCACGATCCGCGCGCGGTGCGCGTCGAGCCAGGCACCCAGCTCCGTGCCCGCAGCGGCCGGCACCGGGGTCATGTCCCGCGTCGGCAGGAAATACACCCCGGTGTCATCGGTGAAGAAGAACTCCAAGGTGTTGAAGCCGGCTGAGGACGGAAAGCTGCGCCCGCCCGCGGCGGTGATGTAGTTGGGCAGGCGGGGCGCGTAGCCGGGGTGGTGGGCGAACAGCTCCACCCAGCCGGTGTTCCCGGCGATGGTGGCGATGAGCAGCATCTGCTCAAGCGGATCCAGCGCTTCCGGCGCCTGGCGCGAGGCGAAGGCGAGCGGCCCCGCGGGGATCGACGCGCCCTTGGCGAAGCGGCGGGACCGGCGGCCGTGGATCGCCTCGATCAGCGGGAAGGCGGCCGCCTTCGCCAGGCCGCGCGGGCGGTTGCCAAGTGAATCCAGCAGGGTCCTGCCGCGCGCGCCCAGGGCATCCGCCTGGGCAAGACCCAGCCCGCCGAGGACCGCGCCGGCGCCGAGCAGCGTCGCGCCGTACAGCTTGCGTCTAGTGGTGTCGAGCATCGAAGCCTCCGTTCCGCATGGTTGCGGTGCCTGTCCTTCGCATGCGGCCTTCGCGAGGCGTCAGACGCGGAATCGACGAAACCGGTCCGGACATGCCAAGCTGGCCTCATGATCGCGCCTCGTGCCCCGGCCCGCATCTCGGTCTGTCTCGTGGCCGTGCCCGAAATCGCCACGGGCGTGCTGAACGGCCTCTACGAGGTGTTCTCCTTCGTGGGCTCGGGCTGGGAGATGCTGACGGGCTGGCCACCAGGACCGGCCCGCTTCCTGCCGCGGATCGTCGCTGCGGACCGGGCGCCATTCCGCAACCTGGCCGGGCTGCCCATCGCTCCGGAGCTCGGCTTCGCCGAGGTGAAGCGGACGGATATCGTGGTCGTCGGCGACCTCGCCCTGGCGCGGGACGAGGACACCCGTGGACGGTGGCCGGAGGCGGTGGCGTGGCTTCAGCGCCAGCATGCGCAGGGCGCGCTGGTCTGCTCGGTCTGCACAGGGTCGCTCATGCTGGCCGAGGCGGGGCTGCTGGAGGGCGAGGAGGCGACCTGCCACTGGGCGGCAACCGACCAGATCCGCCGCCGCTATCCCGGTGTCCGCCTGCATCCCGAGCGCGTGCTGGTGACGGCGGGGGTCGGTCACCGGCTGGTCACCGCCGGTGGTTCGGCCTCCTGGACCGACCTTGCGCTCTACCTCGTGGCCCGCTTCTGCGGCGAGGAGGAGGCGCGGCGGACCGCCAAGCTGTTCCTGTTCGGGGACCGCAGCGACGGGCAGCTGCCCTTCGCCGCCCGCGTCCGGCCACGCCAGCACGAGGATGCTGCTGTCGCGGCGGCTCAGCTCTGGATTGCCCGGAACTACGACTGCGCCCATCCGGTGGCCGGGATGACGCAGGTCTCCGGCCTGGCGCCCCGAACCTTCATCCGCCGCTTCCAGGCAGCGACGGGCTATGTTCCGCTCGACTACGTCCAGTCGCTCCGCATCGAGGAAGCCAAGCAGATGCTGGAAACCTCGGACGCGCCGATCGACGCGGTTGCCGCGGAGGTCGGCTACACCGAGCCCGCCGCCTTCCGCCGTGTCTTCAAGCGCGCGACCGGTATCGCTCCGAACCAATACCGGCAGCGCTTCCGCTGGATGTCGGCGGCCTGACCGCCCTGGGAGGAGCTGCTGTTCCGCGGGCTTGGAGGGCGAGCGCGTGCCCCCGGTGCGCCGGCTCTCCGGCGATGACTTCGCCGCCAAGGATGCGGCCTGGCAAGGCCACACCGTGGAGGGGCGGCCATCCACCTCGGCCAATCGGCTGTGCCCCGCAGCAGGCGGGCGGTGTCATGCGCCTTCGGGCACCCATGCCGGCCTGATCGGCACCAGGCCCGGGCGCGGCCTGCGTTTGGGGCATCGGCCGTGGCGCGGCACTGTCCTGCTCGCCAGGCCCGGCCCACCTGCGGGCGGGAGGCTTGAGCTTCGCCTTGAAGGCAGGTCCCACGCCCCTCCTCCGCAGGAACCCAGGGGCCATGCCGATCCGCTTCCCTTTTGGGGAGCAGCAATGAATTCCTGATTTTACAGGGTCAGGGAGATCGGGATCCAATCGTCCAGATCCCCAGCTCTGGAGAAGGTCCGTTCCAGACCCGGGATCACTCCGCCAACCCAGGCGGAACCTGGATCTCCAGACGGCCTCGGCTTGGCCACAGAGCGAGTTTCCGAGAAGGGAATGGTGTGCCCGCAGGGACTCGAACCCTGGACCCCAAGATTAAAAGTCTCGTGCTCTACCGACTGAGCTACGGGCACATGGGGAGACGGGCGGGAGAAACCCTCCCGCGCCGCCCCTGTCAAGTCTCGCGATATGCCGCGAGGGCGGTTCAGGCCGCGTCGGCGGCGATCTGCGCCTTCATCAGGCGGTCCGGCTCGCGCACCATGCCGCTCTGGCCGGCGCCGCGCTTGATCTTGTCCACGAACTCCATGCCCGAGGTCACCTGGCCCCAGATCGTGTACTGGCCGTCCAGGCTGGAGGCCGGCGCGAACATGATGAAGAACTGGCTGTTGGCGCTGTTCGGGTTGGCGGTGCGGGCCATGCCGCAGACGCCGCGCAGGAAGCGCGCCTTGGCCGGCGGGCTGAACTCGGCGGGAAGGTCGGGCAGCTGGCTGCCGCCGGTGCCGGTGCCGGTCGGGTCGCCGCCCTGCGCCATGAAGCCTTCGATCACGCGGTGGAAGGGCGTGCCGTCATAGAAGCCCTGGCGCACCAGGGTCTTGATGCGCTCGACATGCTGGGGCGCGAGGTCGGGGCGCAGCTTGATGACGACGCGGCCATCCTTCAGATCGAAGAACAGCGTGTTCTCGCGATCGTCCTGGGCGGCGGCCTCGTTGGTGGTGGCTTCGGTCATCATGATCCCCGTGATGGCGATGGAACTGGCGAGCAGGCTGCGACGGCGCATCCTGTGTCACTCCCCTTGGTGTGGCGCGCGTACCCGGGCAAGGGTGCGCTCACGCGTCAGATGCGGCACGAAGGTGGAGATATCCCCCCCCAGCCGCGCGATCTCCTTGACGAAGCGCGAGGAGATGAAATGGTTGCCCTCGCTGGCCATCAGGAACAGCAGCTCGATCTCGGGATCGAGCCGGCGGTTCATGCCGGCCATCTGGAACTCGTAGTCGAAATCGGTGACGGCGCGCAGGCCGCGCACGATCACCTCGGCGCCAACGTCCCGCGCGAAGCCGACCAGCAGCCCCTCGAAAGGCACCACCTCGATGATGGTGCCGGTGCGCCGGGCGATGATCTCCGCCTCGGCGCGCACCAGCTCCACGCGCTCCTCCAGCGGGAAGAGAGGCCCCTTCCCCGCATTCATCGCCACGCCTACCACCAGCCGGTCCAGGATGCGGGCGGCGCGGTGGATGATGTCGACATGCCCGTTGGTGATCGGGTCGAAGGTGCCGGGATAGATGCCGCTGCGCGGTGGGCGCCTCGTCTCAGACACCGGCCTCGTCCTCCACATCCGCCTCGGGCGCCGCGCCGGCCGGGTCCTGCACCTGGTCCTGATCCTGCCCCTGCTCCTCGACGACGGTGAAGCAGGAGGTGACACGCTCCTCCCCATCCAGCCGCAGCATCATCACGCCCATGGCCGAGCGGCCGGTGACGCGCACCTGATCGACCGGCAGGCGGATCAGCCGGCCATTGTCGGTGACGAGCATCACGTCGTCGCCCGGACGCACCGGGAAGGTGGCCACCACCTCGCGCCCCGTGCGCTTGACCAGGGTGATGTTGGCGATGCCCTGCCCGCCCCGGCCGGTGACGCGGTACTCATAGGCGGAGCTGCGCTTGCCGAAGCCGCCATCCGTCACGGTGAGCAGGATCTCCTCCTGCTCCTCCAGCTCGGAGAATCGCTCGGGCGAGAGGGCGATCTCGGTGCCCGCCTCCTCGGCATTCTCCTCAGCGAGCGAGGCCTCGGCCTCGGCCGCCGCCTCGGCGCTTTCCTCGGCGGTGCGGCGCTTCTGCGCGGCCTGCTTCAGGTAGGCGGCGC
The DNA here is from genome assembly GCF_042651065.1 of Teichococcus aestuarii. Classification (NCBI taxonomy): domain Bacteria; kingdom Pseudomonadati; phylum Pseudomonadota; class Alphaproteobacteria; order Acetobacterales; family Roseomonadaceae; genus Roseomonas; species Teichococcus aestuarii. Next base: position 12,075 of record NZ_JBHSCH010000011.1, on the reverse strand, counting down.
GCTCCTCGACGCTGGCATCCACATGCCGCAGCACGGAAAGCGCGATGACCTCGTCCTTCGGCGCCAGCCGGATGCCGCGCACGCCGGTGGAATCGCGGCCCGCGAAGACGCGCAGCGTGTCCACATCGGCGACGAAGCGGATGGCCCGCCCGCCGCGCGTGGCCAGCAGCACATTGTCGCCCTCGCGGCAGGTGGAGACGCCGATCAGGCTGTCCCCCTCGTCCAGCTTCATGGCGATGAGGCCGGAGGAGCGGACATTCTTGAAGTCGGACAGCCGGTTGCGGCGGACATTGCCCTGCGCCGTGGCGAAGACGAGGTGCAGGTTCTCCCACAGCCCCTCATCCTGCGGCAGCGGCAGCACGGCGGTGACGTATTCCTCCGCCTGCAACTGGAGAAGCTGGCGCAGCGAGCGGCCGCGCGCGGTGGGGCCGGCCTCGGGCAGCTTCCACACCTTCTCGCGGAAGGCCATGCCGCGGCTGGTGAAGAACAGCACCCACTGGTGGGTGTGCGCGTTGAAGCTGCGGATGACGACGTCGTCCTGCCGCATGTTGGCGCTGCTGCGGCCGCGCCCGCCGCGATTCTGCGCGCGGAAGGTCTCGAGCGGCGTGCGCTTGACGTAGCCGTCGCGCGTCAGCGTCACCACCATCAGCCCGGGCTCGATCAGGCTCTCATCGTCCTGGTCGGCGAGGCCGTCGACGATCTCGGAGAGGCGCGGATTGGCGATCTGCGCGCGCACGGCGCGCAGCTCCTCCGCCATCAGCTCCAGCCGGCGCGGGCGGGAGGAGAGGATGTCCAGCAGCTCGCGGATGCGCCCCGCCACCTCGTCCAGCTCGGCGTTGATCTTGTCGCGCTCGAGTCCGGTCAGGCGCTGCAGGCGCAGCTCCAGGATGCCGCGCGCCTGCGCCTCGGTCAGCTTCACCGTCTCGTCGACGACGATGTTGCCGGAATCATCCACCAGTTCCAGCAGCGGCCCGACATCGGCGATCGGCCAGTCGCGCGCCATCAGCGCGGTGCGGGCGGTCACCGCGTCCGGGCTCTCGCGGATCAGCCGGATCACCTCGTCGATGTTGGCCACGGCGATGGCGAGGCCCACCAGCAGGTGGCCACGGTCGCGCGCCTTGGCGAGGCGGTAGCGCGAGCGGCGGAGGATCACCTCCTCGCGGAAGTCGATGAAGGCGAGCAGCGCCTGGCGCAGCCCCATCTGCTGCGGCCGCCCCTCGTGCAGGGCGAGGAAGTTCACCGCGAAGGAGGTCTGCAGGTTGGTGTACCGGTAGAGGTGGTTCAGCACCACCTCGGCCGTCGCGTCCTTCTTCAGCTCGATGACGATGCGCAGGCCGGAGCGGTCGCTCTCGTCGCGCAGGTCGCTGATGCCCTCGATCTGCTTGGTCCGCACCAGATCGGCGATGCGCTCGATCAGCGTCGCCTTGTTCACCTGGTAGGGGATCTCGGAAATGGCGATCAGGCTGCGCCCGCCGCGCATCTCCTCGATCTCGGCGCGCGCGCGCAGGATGACGCTGCCGCGCCCCGTCTCGAAGGCGGAGCGGATGCCGGCGCGGCCGAGGATCAGCGCCCCGGTCGGGAAATCCGGCCCGGGGATGATCTGCATCAGCGCTTCGAGGGTGGTGTCGGGGTCCTCGATCAGCTTCAGCGTCGCGTCGATCACCTCGCCCGGGTTGTGCGGCGGGATGTTGGTCGCCATGCCGACGGCGATGCCGTTGGCGCCGTTCACCAGCAGGTTCGGGAAGGCGGCGGGGAGGACGCGCGGCTCCTCGGCGCTCTCGTCGTAGTTCGGCGCGAAGTCGACGGTGTCCTCGTCGATGCCTTCCAGCAGCGCGGCGGCGGATTTGCCGAGGCGGGCCTCGGTGTAGCGCATGGCCGCCGGCGGGTCGCCGTCCATCGAGCCGAAATTGCCCTGGCCGTCGATCAGCGGCACGCGCAGCGAGAAGGTCTGCGCCATGCGCACCATGGCGTCGTAGATCGCGCTGTCGCCATGCGGGTGGTACTTACCCATCACGTCGCCGACGACGCGGGCGGATTTCTTGTACGGCTTGTCCGAGGTGAAGCCGTTCTCGTTCATCGAGAACAGGATGCGGCGGTGCACCGGCTTCAGCCCGTCGCGCACATCCGGCAGGGCGCGCGCGACGATGACGCTCATCGCATAGTCGAGGTAGGAGCGGCGCATCTCCTCCTCGAGCGCGATCGGCAGGGTGCCTTCCGGCGGAATATGGGCGGCGCGCCCGGTTCCGTTGTCGCCCGTGCCGTTGTCGCTCTCGCTCACGCGGTCATCCCATGCAGCAAAGTGGGGGGTGGGCCGGCCCGGCGCGAGGCGCGCGGTGGCGGGGTCTTCCTCCACGGAAAATCCCAGCCCTTATAGCCGCTTTGGCGCGTTCCGCCAAACGCCGCCGGGCGGGATTTTCACCCCGCCCAGCCAAGGGCTTAGGCTGCCGCGGCCACCGGCGAGTTGCGCTTCAGCACCGCCACCGCCAGCGCGGTGACGGCGGTGCCGGCCAGGATGGCCAGCAGGTAGCCCAGCGGGTTGCCCACCGCGCCGGGGATGCCGACGACGAAGATGCCGCCATGCGGCGCCCGCAGCGTGCAGCCGAACAGCATCGACAGCGCCCCGGCCACGGCGGAACCCGCGATCAGCGCCGGGATGACGCGCACCGGGTCCTTCGCCGCGAAGGGGATGGCGCCCTCGGAGATGAAGGCGGCGCCGAGCACGGCGGCGGCCTTGCCGGCATCCCGCTCCTCCTGGCTGAAGCGGCTGCGGGCGATGAAGGTGGCCACCGCGATGCCGAGCGGCGGCGTCATGCCGGCGGCCATCACCGCCGCCATCGGCGCGTAGGTCTCGGAGCCGAGCAGGCCGACGCCGAAGGCATAGGCGGCCTTGTTCACCGGCCCGCCCATGTCCACCGCCATCATCGCGCCGAGCACGAGACCGAGGATGACGGCATTGGAGGTGCCCATGCCGCGCAGGAACTCGGTGAGCCAGGCCAGCGCCGCCGCGATCGGCGTGCCGAGCACATAGATCATCAGCAGGCCGGTGATCAGCGAGGCCAGCAGCGGGATGACGAGGACGGGCTTGAGGCCCTCCAGGCTTTCCGGGAAAGGCAGCCTGTCGCGCAGGAACTTGGCCACATAGCCGGCCAGGAAGCCGGCGACGATGCCACCCAGGAACCCCGCCCCCACCGCGCCGGCCAGCGAGCCGCCGACGAAGCCCGGCGCCAGCCCCGGCCGGTCGGCGATGGAGAAGGCGATGAAGGCGGCCAGCACCGGCACCATCAGGGCAAGGGCCGACTGCGCGCCGATCTGGAACAGCGCCGCCGGCAGCGTGCCCGGCTCCTTGAAGGCCTCGATGCCGAAGGCGAAGGAAAGCGCGATGCAGAGGCCGCCCGCCGTGACCAGCGGGATCATGTAGGAAACGCCGGTCATCAGGTGCTTGTAGGCGCCCGGCGCCTGCCCGGCCTTGGCGGGCGCGGGCGTGGCGGCGCCGCCGGCCGGGGCGCCGCCCTGCGGCTCGGCGGCCAGCGCCCGGTTGATCAGCCCGGCGCCGTCCTTCAGCGCGTCGCCCGTGCCGGCGGTGATCAGGCGCTTGCCGGCGAAGCGGGCGATGTCCACGCCGGTGTCGGCGGCGATCACCACGGCATCGGCGGCGGCGATCTCCTCCGGCGTCAGCGCGTTCTTGGCGCCGACCGAGCCCTGCGTCTCCACCTTGATCGTGTGGCCGAGCCTGGCCGCCGCCTTCTCCAGCGCCGCCGCCGCCATGAAGGTGTGGGCGATGCCGGTGGGGCAGGCGGTGATGGCGACGAGCTTTCTCGGCCCCTCGCCGCCCGCGGCGGTGGCAGGGCTGGCGGCCGGAGCGCCAGCCGGGGCGGCCTGCGGCGCGGCCGCCACCGGGCGCGGCAGCAACGCCAGCGAGGCGGCCGAGCGCAGCGCCTGCTCCGGCCGGCGGATCGCCTCGATGATGGTGGTGGCGATCAGCGGCCGGCCGGCATGGCGCGCGGCATCGGCGGTGGCGTCGCCCACCAGCAGCACGGCATCGGGCGTGAAGTTCGGGGCGGGGGCCCCGGCGGTGTCGAGGGTCAGGTCCAGGGCGGCCCGTTCCGCCGCGTCGCGCAGCGCCTCGGCGGCCATGGTGGCATGCGGGGCGCTGGCGGCGTGGCGGATGACGGCGAGCAGCCGGGTCGGCGCGGCATGGCCGGGATCAGAGGGCATGGCACTCGTCCTGCTGAGAAAGGCGGAAGCGCCCGGCGATGCGCCGGGCAGGCGATGGGTGCGGCAAGGGCTCAGAGCCGCTCGACATGGGCGGCTTCGGCCAGGCGGGTGATCTCGGCCAGGGCCGGGCTGCCGCCCACGGGGCGGGAGACGGCGGCGGCGGCACACCCCGTGGCCAGCCGTGCCATCGCCTCCGGCGGCAGGCCGCGCGCCAGGGCGGCGGTGAGCCCGGCCACCATGGCATCCCCGGCGCCGACCGTGGTGGTCAGGCGCACCCGGGGCGGCGTCACCCAGAGCGCGGCCTCCGGCAGGGCGAAGAGCGCGCCCTCGCCGCCGGCCGAGACCACCACGCTGCCGATGCCCTGTGCCTGCATCTCCCGCGCGGCGGCCAGCAGCGCGGCGCGGTCCGGCAGGGCGCGGCCGAGCAGCGCGGAAAGCTCATCCCGGTTCGGCTTGATCAGAGTGGGCTTCGCGGCCAGCGCGGCCTCGAAGGCGGGGCCGCTGCTGTCCAGCACCACGCGGGCGCCCTGGCCGCGCAGCCGTTCCGTCAGCCAGGCCAGGGCACCGGGCGCCAGCCCCGGCGGCAGGCTGCCAGACAGCACGGCGATGGCAGGGCCATAGGCCAGCTTCGCCGCCACCGCCTCCAGCGCGCCTTCCGGCGTGGCGGCACCGGGCGGGTTGATGTCGGTCACAGCCCCCCCTTCAGCCTCGGTCTCCACCAGCTTGACGTTGATGCGGCAGCGGCCCGGCACGGGCACGAAATCCGCGGCGACCCCCTGCCCGTCCAGGAACTCGGCGAAGGCGGGGATGTCGGCGGCGCCGAGCAGGCCGGTGGCGAGCGACGCCTCGCCCAGCACGCCCAGCATGACGGAGACGTTGACCCCCTTCCCCGCCGGCCGCAGCTCCGCCGCGCCTGCCCGGTTCACCTCGCCCCGCGCCAGCCGGGGCAGCGGGATGGTGAGATCGAGCGCCGGGTTCAGGGTGACGGTGGCAATGGAAGGATGGGCGATGCGGGGCGGCATCAGCCGGCCTCGCCCAGGGCGCGCAGCGCGGGCAGCGCCCGCACCTCGGCCGCCGTGGCGCAGCCCAGCGCGGCGCGCGCCACCGCCTCGGCCTGCGCCATGGAAAGGGCGCGGATCTGCGCCTTCAGCGCGGCCACGTTCGGGATGGAGACGGAAAGCTCATCCACGCCAAGGCCCACCAGGATCGGCGCCGCCATCGGGTCCGCCGCCATGTTGCCGCAGACGCCCACCCAGCGGCCGCGCGCATGGGCGGCCTGCACCGTCATCTGGATCAGCCGGAGCACGGCGGGGTCCAGCGCGTCCGAGCGGGCGCCCAGCGTCGGGTGCAGCCGGTCCACCGCCAGGGTGTACTGCGTCAGGTCGTTGGTGCCGATGGAGAAGAAATCCGCCTCGCGGGCAAGCTGGTCCGCCATCACCGCCGCCGAGGGCACCTCGACCATAATGCCCACCTCGACCGGCGGGGTGGCGAGGGAGAGGCGCTCCTTCTCGATCAGCTCGCGCGCCGCGCGGAGATCGGCCAGGCCATCGACCATCGGCAGCATGATGCGGATGTCGCCGTGGCGGGCAGCACGCAGCGCGGCGCGGATCTGGGGGCGGAACAACGCCGGCTCGGCCAGCGACAGGCGCAGTCCCCGCAGGCCGAGGAAGGGGTTGGCCTCGGCGGGGTGGTTGACGAAGCGCAGCGGCTTGTCGCCCCCCGCATCCAGCGTCCGCAGCACCACGGGCAGGCCGCCGAAGCCCTCGGCCAGCCGGCGGTAGAGCTCGTACTGCTCCTCCTCGGAGGGCGGCTCGGCGCGCTCGTCGAACAGGAACTCGCTGCGGACCAGGCCGGTGCCCTCGGCGCCGGCGGCCACCGCCTCGATGGCCTCCTCCGGGCGGCGGACATTGGCCGCGACCTCGACGCGGTGGCCGTCCTGGGTGATGGCGGGGCGGAAGGCGGCGCGCTTCGCCGCCTCGGCGCGCTCGGCGCCGCGCGCGCGGGCGGCCTCGGCGCGGCGGATTGCATCCGCGTCGGGGTTGGGAATCAGCCGGCCCCGGTCGCCATCCAGCACCACGGGGGTGCCATCGGCCAGCGCCAGCACCCCCTGCCCGGCCGCGACCACGGCGGGGATGCCCAGTGCGCGGGCCAGGATGGCGGTGTGCGCCGTCGGCCCGCCCGCCGCCGTCACCAGCCCGACGACGCGGGCGGGGTCGAGATTGGCGGTCTCGGAGGGGGTGAGGTCCTCGGCGGCGATGACGGCGCGCTCCGGCACCGGCGCCACCGTCTCGCTGCCACCCACCAGGTGGCGCAGCACGCGGCGCGCCACGTCCTTGAGGTCGGTAGCGCGCTCGGCCAGCAGCGGGTCGCCGATGCCGGCCAGGGCCGTGGCGCGCGACCTCGCCGCGCCATCCCAGGCGGCGGGGGCGGAGGCGCCACCCTCGATCGCGCGGTGCGCCTCGGCCAGCAGCTCCGGGTCCTCCAGGAACTCGGCGTGAGCGGCGAAGATGGCGGCGTGCTTGTCGCCCACGCGCTGCGCCATCTCGGCGGAGACGGTCTTCAGCTCGGCGCGGGCGGCCTCCAGCGCCGCCTCCAGCGCCGCCTTCTCGCCCGCCGGGTCGGCCGCCGTCTCGGCATAGCCGGCGGCCTCGGAGCGGAAGCGGTGCAGCACGCCGATGGCGATGCCGGGGCTGGCCGGCAGGCCGGCGATGGCGCCCGCCTCCAGCGGCTCGTCGGCTGCGGCGGCGGGCGCGGCATCGGCGGGGGTGGCCGGGGCCTCGTCGCGGTCGCCCAGCTCGTCGGCGAAGGCGGCGCGCAGCTTCTCCACCGCCAGCGCCGCCTCGGGGCCGATGGCGCTCAGCGTCATCGCCGCGCCGGGCCCGGCGCCGAGCTGCAACAGGGCGATCATGCTCCTGGCGTCGGCCCGGCGGTCGCCATGCGTCAGGGTGATGCGGGCATCGAAGCCCTTGGCGAGCTGCGCCAGCAGCTTGGCCGGGCGGGCGTGCATGCCGGCGGCGGCGGGGGCGTGCACCTCGGTGGTCAGCGTCTCGCCCGGCGCCGCTGCGGGAGCCTGGGCGGGAGCGGCATCGGCGGCGGGCAGCGGCGCATCCGGGTCCAGCGCGGCCAGAATCGCCTGCTTGTCGCCGGTGCGGGCCAGCCGGGCGGCCAGCGCCTCCTCACCCAGCACGTCGGTCAGGCGGCGCAGCACCGCGATGTGCTCATCCCCCTGCGCCGCGATGGCCACCACCAGATGCGCCACATCCTCGCCGTTCCAGCGCACCCCCTCCGGCACCTGCAGCACGGCGATGCCGGTGCGGGCGATCAGCCCGCGGTCGCCCCGCTGCCCGTGCGGAATGGCGATGCCGTTGCCGAGGAAGGTGTCCGCCTCGCCTTCCCGGCGCAGCATGCTGTCGGCATAGGCGGCATCGATGGCGCCGGACTCGACCAGGAGCTGCGCGGCCTCGCGGATCGCAGCCTCCTTGTCGGCGGGCTGGGCGGCGAGGCGGATGCGGTCTGCGGTGAGGATCACGGGCCTGCTGGTTCCTGTCGTCCGGCGGTCGAAATGCGTCGGCCCGCGCGAGGCGGGCCGGGCATAGATTGCAATGCGATCAGGAAAAGGCAATCGGCGGCGGCCTTTCCCGGCCGCCCCCCGGTTCAGAACGGGATGTCGTCGTCCAGGTCGCTGCCGCCGCCCTTGGGGGCGTCCCAGCCGCCGCGCTGCGGGCGGGCGGCCCCGCCGCCATTTCCGCCAGCACCGCCAGCACCGCCACCGCTGCGGCCGCCGCCATAGCCGCCGCTGCGCTCGCCGCCGCCCTCATAGCCGCCGCCACCGCCGCCCCCGGCGCCACCGCCGCCCTCGCCGCCGCGGCCGTCGAGCAGGGTCAGCTCACCGCCGAAATTGCGGATCACCACCTCGGTGGAATAGCGGTCCTGGCCGGCCTGGTCCTGCCACTTGCGGGTCTCCAGCTTGCCCTCGACATAGACCTTGCTGCCCTTGCGGAGATACTTCTCGGCGATCTCGCCCACCTTCTCGTTGAAGATGGCCACCGAATGCCATTCGGTGCGCTCCTGCCGGTTGCCTTCGCGGTCCTTGTAGGTGTCGGTCGTGGCGAGGCGCAGGTTCACCACCCGCCCGCCATTCTGGAAGTTCCGCACCTCCGGGTCCCGACCCAGGTTGCCGATCAGGATCACCTTGTTGACGCTGCCGGCCATGCTGCCCGGTCCTTCATCCGTTCTCGCCCGCCAGGCCGGGCGCACCCCGCCGCGACGGGCGGGGCACGGTCCGGTCCCGGCGGGCCCGTTTCACATTCATGTGCGTGCCCGGACGGTGCCCGCGAAGGGGCCGGAGGGCGCGCATCGGTGCAACCTAGCCATACCAACTTGGCTCGGCCAGCCCCGTTACCGGAACCTTGTCCTGTCCGCGCGCACGCCCACTTCCCGCGAGCACTTCCCGTGGGCGGCGGATACTGGCACAAAGCGCACCGGAACACAATGTGAACGCCCCTTCCCGTCCCCCCGATGCCCCTGAGCAGGAGCCGCCGTTGAAGACGCTGCCGAAGACCTCGCTGGCCCCCGCCGGGCAACCCCAGGGCCAGAAGGACCAGATCCGCATCCGCGGCGCGCGTCAGCACAACCTGAAGAATGTCGACATCGACATTCCGAAGCACACGCTGACGGTCATCACCGGCCTCTCCGGCTCGGGCAAATCCTCCCTCGCCTTCGACACCATCTATGCCGAGGGGCAGCGCCGCTACGTCGAGAGCCTCTCGGCCTATGCGCGGCAGTTCCTGCAGCTGATGCAGAAGCCGGACGTCGATTCCATCGAGGGGCTCTCCCCGGCCATCTCGATCGAGCAGAAGACGACGAGCCACAACCCGCGCTCGACCGTCGGCACGGTGACCGAGATCCACGACTACATGCGCCTGCTCTGGGCGCGTGCGGGCGTGCCCTACTCCCCCGCCACCGGCCTGCCGATCGAGGCGCAGACGGTGAGCCAGATGGTGGACCGGGTGCTCGCCATGCCCGAGGGCACGCGGCTGCTGCTGCTGGCCCCCGTGGTGCGCGGCAAGAAGGGCGAGTTCCGCAAGGAGCTGGCCGAGTACCAGCGCCGTGGCTTCGAGCGCGTCAAGATCAACGGCACGCTGATGCGCGTCGAGGAGGCGCCCAGCCTCGACAAGCGCAAAAAGCACGACATCGAGGTGGTGGTGGACCGCGTCGTCGTCGGCAATGAGGGCCTGTCGCAGCGGCTGGCGGACAGCTTCGAGACGGCGCTGGCCCTGGCCGACGGCGTGGCCTACGCGGAGGATGCCGACAGCGCCGAGCGCACGGTGTTCAGCAGCCGCTACGCCTGCCCCGTCTCCGGCTTCACACTCGAAGAAATCGAGCCGCGGCTGTTCTCCTTCAACTCGCCGCAGGGCGCCTGCCCGGTCTGCGACGGCCTCGGCACGGAAAGCTTCTTCGACCCCGCCCTGGTGGTGCCGGACGACACCCGCAGCATCGCCGACGGCGCCATCGCCGCCTGGGCCGGCAACAGCGCGCCCTATTACGACCAGACGCTGGAGAGCCTGGCCGGGCATCTCGGCGTCAAGACCAGCATCCCCTGGGGCGAGCTGCCCGAGCGGGCGCGGGACGCCATCCTGAACGGCACGGGCAGCGAGGTGGTGAAGCTGCGCTACAAGGACGGGCTGCGCGCCTACGAGGTGAAGAAGCCCTTCGAGGGCGTGCTGCCCAACCTCGCCCGCCGCCTGCGCGAGACGGACAACCCCTGGGTGCGCGAGGACATGGCCCGCTACCAGGCGGACCGGCCCTGCCATGCCTGCTGCGGCGCCCGCCTCAAGCCCGAGGCGCTGTCGGTGAAGGTGGCGGGGATGCACATCGCCGGGGCCAGCGAGCTGTCCATCCGCAAGGCGCTGCCCTGGTTCGAGGGGGTGGAGGAGACCCTCACCCCGCAGCGCGCCGAGATCGCCCGCCGCATTCTAAAGGAGATCATCGAGCGGCTGCGCTTCCTGCTCGATGTGGGGCTGGACTACCTCTCCCTCGCCCGGTCCTCCGCCACCCTCTCGGGCGGCGAGAGCCAGCGCATCCGGCTGGCCAGCCAGATCGGCTCCGGCCTCACCGGCGTGCTCTACGTGCTGGACGAGCCCTCCATCGGCCTGCACCAGCGCGACAACGAGCGGCTGCTCGGCACGCTGCGGCGGTTGCGCGACCTCGGCAACACCGTGCTGGTGGTGGAGCATGACGAGGACGCCATCCGCACCGCCGACCACCTGATCGACATCGGGCCGGCCGCCGGCGCGGGCGGCGGGCGCGTCATCGCCCAGGGCACGCCGGAGGAGGTGGCGCGGCACCCGGACAGCGTGACGGGCGCCTATCTCTCCGGCCGCCGCGCCATCGCCGTGCCCGAGAAGCGGCGCCCGGTGGACGGGAAGCGGATGCTGCGCGTCGTCGGCGCCACCGGCAACAACCTGCGGGGCCTGAGCGCGGGCATCCCGCTCGGCACCTTCACCTGCGTCACCGGAGTCTCGGGCGGCGGCAAGTCCACCTTCGTCATCGAGACGCTCTACAAGGCCGTGGCGCGCCGGCTGATGGGCGCGGGCACCGTGCCCGCGCCGCATGAGCGGATCGAGGGGCTGGAGCATCTCGACAAGATCATCGACATCGACCAGTCGCCGATCGGCCGCACGCCGCGCTCCAACCCGGCCACCTATACCGGCCTGTTCGCGCCGATCCGCGACTGGTTCTCGGAACTGCCGGACAGCCGCTCGCGTGGCTACAAGCCCGGGCGCTTCAGCTTCAACGTCAAGGGCGGGCGCTGCGAGGCCTGCCAGGGCGACGGCGTGCTGAAGATCGAGATGCACTTCCTGCCCGATGTCTACGTCACCTGCGACACCTGCAAGGGCAAGCGCTACAACCGCGAGACGCTGGAGGTGAAGTTCCGCGGCAAGTCGATCGCCGATGTGCTGGAGATGACGGTGGAGGAAGGGCTGGAGTTCTTCTCCGCCGTGCCCGCCATCCGCGAGAAGCTGCGCGTGCTGAGGGAGGTGGGGCTCGGCTACATCCATCTCGGCCAGCAGGCCACCACCCTCTCGGGCGGCGAGGCGCAACGCATCAAGCTTTCCAAGGAGCTGTCCCGCCGCGCCACGGGCCGCACCCTCTACATCCTCGACGAGCCGACCACCGGCCTGCATTTCGAGGATGTGCGCAAGCTGCTGGAGGTGCTGCACCAGCTGGTGGAGCAGGGCAACACGGTGGTGGTGATCGAGCACAACCTCGAGGTCATCAAGACCGCCGACTGGCTGCTCGACCTCGGCCCCGAGGGCGGCGATGGCGGCGGGCAGATCGTCGCCGAAGGCACGCCGGAGGAGGTGGCGGCGGTGCCGGAGAGCCACACCGGGCGCTTCCTCGCCCCGCTGCTGCCGGCCAGGCCCGCCAGGAAGCGCAAGCGCGCCTGAACTGACCACGCCTGACATGGGAAAGCTCGGGGAGGACGCCCTCCCCGGGCTTTCCTGCGCTTCCGGGCCGGCTCAGCGCACCGAGAAGCGGACCGGCACCGTCAGCGTCACCGGGTCTCCCATCTCGGGCGGCGGCGCGGGCAGCGGCGAGGCGCGCTGGATCATGGCCAGGATCTCCTCGTCCAGCTCGGCATGGCCGGTGCCGCGCACCAGGCGCCAGCCCGTCACCGTGCCATCGCCCCGCATGCTGAAGGTCAGCACGCCGGTGCCCTCCTGGCGGCGAAGCCGGGCGGCGGTGGGGTAGCGCTTGGCCCGCTCCAGCGCGCTGCTGAGGCGGCTGACATAGCTGGCCGGCGGCGCGGCCGGGCGGGCGGGCGCCGCCTGAGGCGCGGCGGGGCCGGCCGCCACG
>NZ_JBHSCH010000010.1:0-84858 GCF_042651065.1 Teichococcus aestuarii | reverse complement strand
ATCGCATCCGGGATCCGCGGCTCTTTCCGTCGGGCCATAGGGGGTCTCCTTCTTCCCTACTATGCCCCGCCCTACACGAAATTCCTGACAGTCCCGTTCCGACCTCAGCGCCTTGAAGAACGTCTCGACCATGGCGTTGTCGTAGCAATTCCCTTTGCCCGACATCGAAATCAGGATGCCGTGCTCTCGGAGCTCCGCTCAGTGGCCAGCAGAGCAATATTGGCTGCCACGCTCCGCATGATGGATCAGCTCCGGCGCCGGGCGACGCATGGCGAGGATCTTGCGCAGGGCGGCCAACGCCAACTCCTGGTGCAGCCGGTATGCCGCGCTCAGCCGGCGGCCCGCTGCGCGAACAGGCCGGTGACCACGGCCAGACACAACCAGCCTTCGCCGCTCCGGATGTAGAAGATATCGATGGTGCACTTCTGATTGGGGTCCTCCGCCGACAAGTCCCCGTCCCGCAGGCCGAGTGCGATCGGTTGGGCATGATGCTGTCGGTAGTCCGCTTGAGCCGTCGCTTCCGCCGGGCGCGAGGCCATCCTCCCGCATCAGACGGGCCCTCCGGCGGCGCCCGGCCGCCAAGTCGCTGTCGTGCAGTTCCCGCATGGTCCTCGGGCTGCCAAAGGTGCCGTTCAACAATGAGAGAGCCGGCCGAGCATGAGCCAGGAGAACCACGTTCTCATGCTGGCGGCGGCAGGCCAGCACAGCCCTCCCAGGCAATGTCGCCACTCTGGCTGACGCCAGGAACGTGGCAGAGACGGTGGAGGGGGAATCCCTCTTTCGCCACATCGATGAGCGCGAACCTCACCGACCTCCCTCCTCGGTGGAAAAGCGGTGGCCCGCCTCAGGATGTCCCGCTCCTGGCGGAGGATCCCGTTCTCCCACCGCAGCCGCTTCGGCTCGTCCACCGCATCTTCCTGCCCAGGCCGTACAGGCTCGTCGAGCAGCCCACCTTGGCTCCGGCTGATCTACCGGACCGGTGACGACAACCAGTCCCGAGACACTCCAGCGATCTCACGACAGCCTTCAGAACTTGGCTTCATCGCGGACAATGAGGCGTAGCTGCACCAAAGCGGTGCAAGAGTGCAACCCCTCCTGGGGTCTGCTGGGCCATGCTGCCGCGCAAAACCCAAAGTGCGTACCCTGCCGGACGCAGTGGACAAAGTGCCTGCCAAACAGTCTCCATTTCTGGCAGAGACTTATCGGGCTGAGAAATGAACAAGTCCTTTGAACCAAACTCGCCCAAAATTAGTGGGACATGCGCTGTCAATGCTGGCGTTATGTCGCTTCTTGCCAGCAATTCAACGACCTTTTGCGCTGAGCGTGACCGGTTGTTCCCTGCGGGACGGGTATAAAGGTGGATGTCGATCAAGTTTGCACCACCAGCCAAGATGACGGAGGGCCGCAGAGGATACGGTTTCCATTGTTGCGGCTGGCCGAGTATTTTGCCGCCATCGAAACCACGATGCCCGAAGTTTGCCACCGGAAAGGAACTGGCTGTTATCAGCAAGTCAGGTTCTACCCGATGGATCGCGCCAGCCATAGTACGCAGCCATTGCCGTCCTGCCGCGTCCATCAGTGCTTGGCGGTCGCCGGGAATCGCCAGGTCATAGGTCTGCCCCGCATAAACATACTTCCCAGCCATCCTCTCGAACGGCGGTTGTGACAGATCGAAATGTAATTCATTATAAAGGTCAAAATAAAGAATACTCGATATTATTTTATTGTCCATTTCGCTAATACGGGTCAGCAAATTTTCATAGAAATCTCCTAGCGCTTGTGCCATGGCAGGCAAAAGCAAAAGGCGATTTATGCCGGATACTTCCCTGCCAGAAGGCTGACCGGCAGGCATATAATTGGCCGGCATCCAGACGCCCGGACGGAAGCTGCCGGTCAGCACGACCTGCAGCCCATGCCTCCGAGCCAACTGCATCCCCAGCAGCACATTGTTCACATAGCTGTCGCTGATACCAGGCGCCTGTAGGCCAAATCCGTTATCGGCGTCATAGCCTTTCAGCCAAAGCCTGACGTAATTGTATCCGGCTTTCTCCAATATTTTAAAATTTCTTTCCAACATTTCAGGATTAAAATACTCAACATCGAAAGTAGCAAAACTCTGGTAGGGTTCTCCCTGATGCTGTATGACAACATTGTATCCACGCGGTTCGAATACTTTACCATCGACCATTAGGGCAGGATAGCCTTGGCTGTCATAGCCTATGGTCGTCTTAGCCTGCACAGGCAAAGACAACAGAAAATATAATAGTATCCGCAACAAATAATTCATGAAATACATCCTTCTATAATAAATTTAAATTTCCAGATCTGAATGTTTTAAAACATAACTCTGAGGAAAGTGCTTTATTATTTTCCGTTTTATTGATCTGTTGGCGGCCTTGGTTCAAAGTTGAATTTTTTGCGTTCACATTTGTGCAAATAATCTACTCGCGCACTTTGCCCAACTGGCGGCTGCCCTGATCTGCCGAAGGTTCCGCCACTTGGCTGCTTCTCGCATTCAGCCCCTCCTTCGACGGATTTGCTTTCCACCCTTTTGCTGGGCAAGCATTCGCCCCTCACGGCCTCAAGGGCCTGCTCCGTCTTTGCGGCCGACTGCAGCGCTTCATCGCGCTGCGGATGGTGCCAGATCACTCGACGCCGTGCTGCAGGATCTTCTGGACGCGGCTCTTGCAAAAGCCCCTGACTGTGTCGGGAGGATTGAGCAGCACAACGCACGGTTGACCGCCGATACAGAAAGCTTTTTCCTGTCCCACGTCTCCTGGCACTTTGCTTGGGAGGGCCAGAAACGGCGCCGGCAGCGCGACCTGGGGGAGTGGGGCCTTCGCCCTGTGGCCCGGTCCGCAGACGCTGCGGCGACCCCCCGGATCTTGAGCCGCTCGCCGCGGCGGCTGCAGCCATCACCCCTACAGTTCTCTTTCCGCAAACGCCGGATACAGCGAGGTCAGTCATCGCTTCGGCAAGGAGGAACCGAAAGTGGATAATCTGATCTCTGCCCGGAGGCGCTGCTCGGCCCCGGCCGTTGTCGGCATCTCGCTGCGCCAGGAAATGACGATGAGGCTGGGCCACCAAGCTGTAAAGCCTCTGTCGGCAGCGTTAAGAAGTCGAAGCTGTCATGTCCATTATCAGCCGCCGGTGCGGTGATGCGTCGGCGGCCCGCATCCACATCCTGCTGCGTAGCCTTGCCGACAGCCTCCAGCGCCGCGTCCGCCCTCAGATCGCGCCATGAGTTTCCATCAAAGCAAGGCGCTGTTAGCTAGAGATTTTGCTGCGCCGCGCGGGTGATGCGCGCCTCTCCGGTGCCGAGGACATTCACGGCGAAGGTGAAGCGGTAGCTGATGTCGATGCTGACCAGGGTGATGCTGCCATTGCGCTGGCAGCCTCGCCGCTCCTGCAGCAGTTGCTCCGGCTCCAGCCCCATGGGCAGACCCGGGCGGGCGACGACCTCCGAGAGATCGGCCAAGCAGCGCTTCTGCGCGTCCTCGCCCACATAGACCAGCGTCCTGCGCAGCGCGGCATCGGCATAGGCGTGCACGGCCTGAACCGTGTAGACGTAGCGCGACATCTCGATACCGCCCATGAAAAGCAGCATGAAGGGCAAGGTGGCGAGGGCGAATTCGAGCGAGAGCGCGCCCCGCCGGCCGAGCCTAGCGAAGACGGAGTTCGACATGGCCGGTCAGGGTTTGCGCCGGCAGGACGGCGGCAGCCAGGGGTGTGCTGGCACTGAAAGGCCGGCTGACGCGGATCGAGAGATAGGTGGCCGGCGTGCCCGTGGCGCAGACACCGCCATGACAGGACACGGTCGCGCCATCGTCGCAGCGGCAGGCCATGGCTGGGTCCGGCACGCTGATATCGCTCCAGCCCGGAAGATTGGCGCGGATGGCGGCGGTGATGCCCACACTGTCGGCCGGGCGGCTGAAGGCATATTGCGCCCCGGCCCGAGCCGCCGCTTCCAGTTGCAGGCTCTGCTGGATGGCGTTCCCCACATCGAAGCTGCCCATCACCAGCAGGCAGAGGACAGGCGCGATCAGCGCAAACTCCGTCAGGGAAACACCCCGACGGCAGACCCCGAGGCGGGTGAGCATCGCCTTCATTCCACCATCCTCGGCACCATCACCTGCGGCACCTTGGTATTGCGGCCCGGGCAGCCGCTGACGTCGAAGGGGAAGTTGCTGAGCTGCCCCACCTCCAGGGTGCCGGCCACCACCGGAAGGCAGGTGCTGGGGTTCGGCGCGGACATGTTGCTGATGCGCGTGAAGGCATTCGGCACATAGATGCCGCCCAGCAGATCGATCGCGCTGAGATTGCTGAGGTTCAGCGTCGGGTTGCTGCTAGTGCCTGCGGGGCCGGCATTGGCGCGGGTGATGATCATGCCGTTCAGCGCGGAGTCATAGGTGTTGGTCGCGGGCGCGGTGAGGCGGGCCTTGGAGATGCTGCTGAACGTCACCTGCCCGGGCTGGCTGCCCAGCAGCACGATGCTGCAGTTGTCGCAGAGGAACTGGCTGAGAGTGGCGGCGGTGAAGGACGCCGTCGTGCCCGCCCCGGTGCCAACCAGGATGAAGGTGCAGCCATTGCAACGCACTTCCGAAAGGCTGCGGAAGGTCAGCGATGCATTGCGGAAGATGTAGGTCCCGGCGTCCAGCACGACCACGCCGTCATTCTCCACGAAATAGGCCTTGTTGCAGAAGGCCGTCTGGCTTTGCTCGTAGCGTGGAATACGCATGGTGGAATTGAAGCTGGTCGTGGAGCTGGTGGTGCAGGGCGGATCCGGCGGGGTCAGCTTGTCCAGCGGCGCATAGGGGTTGGAGATCGGCGGCATCTGCTCCTGGTAGCCATCGGTCAGCTTCACATTCGTGTTGGTGCAGCCGTCGCACAATCCCGCTGTCACGACGCCCTGGGCGCTGAAGCTGCCGGCTTGATCGATCTGCACCGCCTTGCTGCCTGTGGCATTGGCGCCGATGGCGCAGCCGCGCATCTCGAACTTGCTGAAGCTGGAAACCTTGGCGGTGCCGTTGAGGGCAAGCAGGCAGACCTGCATCTGGCTTTTCAGCATGGCCACGGCCCGCGCGCTGACATCGCTATCGCCCATCCCGAAGAGGGTGGCGGCGAGTGCCATCGGCTGCCGGCGGCGGATCGTCACCTCATAGGCCTGGCCGTTGTTCATGTAGGGGCCGCTGTCAGGCGGATTGCGGGCCTGCACCGTGGTTTCGGCATCCGTGGTGAAGCCGTTGAGCGTCGCGACTTCGGTCGCGGCCGCCAGGGCGGCGGTGCTGGAGCGCGTTCCGGCGGCCGAGGCGGCGGCGATGGCGGCCGCGTCGGCCGCGCTCTGCACGCGCCGCTGGGTCAGATAGAGCAGCCCGCCATCCGTGATCAGCGCGACCGCACCGAGCAGCGCCGTGGCGCTGAGGGCGAACAGCACCACCGTGGCGCCCCGCCGGTCCCGCCGCAGGCGTGAAGCCGGACCGCCGAGCCGGGAGAGCAGGAGGGGGAGGCGAAGGGGCACAGCGCGGGACCACTCAAGGATGGAAGGAGGCCGGGTCGCTATTTGCTCAGGGTTGCGCTCAGGCTTGCGCCTCGCACAAGGGGTTGTGATGTTCAGCACACACCCCTTAACATTCTCGCAGGATTTTTACCAAGCGTTGAAATACCTCTTGAGGTTGTGAAGAGGCAAATGTTACCTCCGGATTGCTACCGATGCGGGCAGTCATTGAGAGAGATCGCGCGATGGTCGCGCGACATCCTGTTCCCGCTGCGGTGCGATAACGGAGCGAATCCCATGATGGGTAAGGCGATTTATCTGCTCACCACTCTCAAGGCGGATCGCAAGGGAGTCACCGCCCTGGAATATGGCGTGATTGCCGCGGTGCTCGTGGTGGGCGTTGCGGCCGCCATCGGCGGCTTTGGCGACAACATCACGACCTTTCTGAGCGGTGTTCAGACCAAGGTCGACTCTGCGGTTACCGCCGCAACCACCCCGTAATAAATTCTCTTCCTTCGAGGCGGCGGTGTTCCCGCCGCCTCGTACCCATGACTTGGCCATTTTATCCAAAGGCTGCAGGAGACATTTGGCGGTGCTTCTCTTCGCCTGTCTTCTCCCGCTCCTGGCCGTCGCTGCCTGGCGCGACATCGCCACGCGTACCATCCCCGACACGGTCAGCATCCTGGCGGCCCTGATCGGCCTCGCCGCCCGGCTGGCCCTGGGCCCCCAGGCGGCGCTCCTCTCGGTTCTCACGGCGGCCGCGCTCTTCGCCCTCCTGCTCTTCCTCTTCGCGCGCGGCGCGCTGGGCGGCGGAGACGTGAAGCTGATGTCGGCCCTCGCCCTCGGCATGGCCCCGGCCATGGTCTGGGACTTCCTGGTGGTCACCGCGCTCGCCGGCGGGGTTCTGGCCCTGGCCTATCTGGCGCTCTCCTGGCTGCTGCCGGCGCATCTGGCGCGGCCTGCCCCGGCCGGCGGCATCCTGCCGCGCCTCTGCCATGTCGAGGCCTGGCGCATCCGCCGGCGGGGACCGTTGCCTTATGGGCTGGCCATCGCCCTGGGCGACGCGGCGGTCCTCCTGCACAGGATATAGGGCACGACGATGCGGCTCTTCCTCGTCCTGCTCCTGCTCCTGACAGCGGCCGGCCTCGGGCTGGTTGCCTGGCGAGCGGTGCAGCCGCCCGCGCCGATCGCGGCAGCCTCCGCCGCCGCCGCAGAACCGCCGGCTCCCACCCGCCTGCGCGTGCTGGTCGCGGCCCGTCCCCTTCTGGCGGGATCGCTGCTGAAGGAAGGCGATTGGGTGGTGCGTGAGGTGCCGCCCGAGGCCGCATCCGGCGAGGCGCTGCGCGACACGCCGGAAGAGCGCGCCGAGCTGCAGGGCGCCATGCTGCGCCAGTACCGCGAGGCCGGCGCGCCGCTCTCCCGCGCCGACGTGCTGCGCCCGCGCGACCGCGGCTTCCTCGCCGCCGTGCTGCGCCCGGGCCGGCGCGCCATCTCCGTGGGCGTCGACGCCGTGACCGGCGCCGCCGGGCTGATCTGGCCCGGCGACCAGGTGGACCTGATCCTGACCCAGGAGCTCGACGCCTCCCAGGCCCCGCTCGACCGCCGCGTGGTGGCGGAGACGGTGCTGACGGATATCCGCGTCATCGCCGTGGACCAGAAGATGACGCAAGGTGCCAGCGCCGAATCCGCCACCCGCAGCGTGGCGAGCACCGTGACGCTGGAAGTCTCCACGCGGGAGGCCGAGCGGGTGGCGGTGGCCAGCCGCCTGGGCCGGCTCGCCGTCACCGTCCGCGCCATGGAGGAGGCGGCCGTGGCCGAACCCGCCGCGGCGCGGGCTGCCGTCTTCGGCGCCGATGTCTCCAGCGCGCTTTCACAGACCGAACAGGGAGCAGTCACCCGCATGCGCGTGATCCAGGGCGGCGAGGCACAGGACCTGACCTTCCGATGACCGGCTTCCCACCCCGGCTGCTGGGCATGGCCGGCCTGCTGCTCCTGCCAGGGTTGGCCCTGGCGCAGCCGGCGCTGCCGACCGTGGCGCCGGCGGGCCCGACGGCGCCGCTGATGGGCAGCGCGCGGCTGGAGGCCGGCACGGGCCAGCTGCTCACCCTGCCGCGCCCGGCCAGCACGGTGATCGCCGCCGATCCGCGCATCGCCCGGGTGCAGCCCACCTCGCCCACGCGCCTCTTCGTCATGGGCGTGGCGGAGGGGCGCACCACCCTGATCGCCACGGCCGAGGATGGCTCGCTGGTGGCGCAGTACGATATCGCCGTGCGGGGGAGTGTCGCGCCGGCCGGCGGCAATCCGGCGGTGCTGACGCCCCTGGCGCCCGCCACCCCCGCCGCCGCGCCGCTGAACGCGGCGGCGCTGGAAGCCGCCCTGCGGGAGGCGGTGCCGGGCCTGCAGGGCCTGCGCCTCCGCGTCACCGCCTCGGCCATCGTGCTGGAGGGCAGCGTGGCCAGCCCCTCCGAGGCCAGCCGCGCCCTGGCCCTGGCCGCCGCCTTCGGCGGCAAGGAGCGGGCGGTGGAGAACGCCCTGGCGGTGCGCGGCAGCACGCAGGTGAATGTGCGCGTCCGCATCGCCGAGATCTCCCGCCAGATCACCCGGGAGCTGGGCCTGAACTGGCAGGCGCTCGGCTCCGTCGGCAGCTTCGCCTTCGGGCTGCGCAGCGGTCCCTCGGCCAGCAGCGTCGCCGGCGCGGTGGCCAGCGGCGCCGGCGCCCTGAGCAGCGCCGCCGCCGCCGGGCGCATCGCCGGCGGCATCCGCACCTCGCGCCTCGACATCAACGGCGTGATCGACGCGCTCGCGGCCGACCAGCTGATCACCATCCTCGCCGAGCCGAACCTGACGGCGCAGTCCGGCGAGACGGCCAGCTTCCTGGCGGGCGGCGAGTTCCCGCTGCCGGTCGCCGCCAGCGACACCGGGCAGATCTCGGTGGAGTTCAAGCCCTTCGGCGTCAGCCTCTCCTTCGTGCCCACCGTGCTGTCGGCGGACCGGATGACGCTGCGCATCCGTCCGGAAGTCAGCGAATTGTCGCAGAACGGCGCCATCAGCGTGCCGATCGTGGGCGGCTCCGTGCAGATCCCGGCCCTGACCGTCCGCCGCGCCGAGACGACGGTGGAGCTGGGCAGCGGCCAGAGCTTCGCCATCGCCGGCCTGCTGACCCGCAACAGCAGCCAGGTGCAGCAGGGGCTGGCGGGGCTGAGCGACCTGCCGATCCTCGGCCCGCTCTTCCGCTCCGACCAGTTCCAGCGCAGCGAGAGCGAGCTGGTGATCATCGTCACCCCCTATGTCGTCCGCCCGGTCTCCGACCCCGCGCTGCTGGCGGCGCCGACCGACGGCTTCCGCCCGGCGACGGATCTGGAGCGCGTGCTGGAGCGGCGGCAGATCGCCCGTGGCGCGCAGCCGCCGGTGCTGCGCCGGCCGGCCAATGCCGGCTTCATGCTGGAGTAGCCCCTGACATGCTCAAGCCCCTGGGTTTCGCAGCCGCCCTGCTGCTGGCCGGCTGCGCCGACCCGGTCGCCCGCCCTGGCACCTGGCAGGCCGGCGGCGTCAACGACCGGAACCTGCGCGCCATGATGGCCGACCCCGCGCATGAGCGCCTCGGCATCGGCGCCACGGACAGCCATGCAGACACCGCCGCCGCCGCCGTGCAGCGGCTGCGCCAGGGCAAGGCCTATCCGCTGCTGGACCCGCGCGGCTCGGGAGCAGGCAGTGTCGGCCGCTGAGACGGCGCGCGGCACCGGCGGCGCGGCGGAGCGCCCCGTCCTGCTGGCCTTCCTGGCGGAGGAGGCGGACGAGGCGGCGCTGCGCGGCGGGCTCGCGGAATGGATGGATGCGGTGCCGGTGCGGCGCGGCAATGTCCGCACGGCCGCCCGCGCGCTGGAGCGGGAGGAAACCCCGCGCCTGCTGATCGTCGACATCACCGGCGTCGACGACGCGGCCGAGGCGCTGGACCGGCTGGCCACGGTCTGCAGCCCCGATGTGCGCGTGCTGGTGGTGGGCGACCGCAACGACCTCAGCTTCTACCGCGGCATCACGCGCGACCTCGGCGTCGAGGAATACATCTACAAGCCGCTGACCCGCGACAATGTCAGCCGCCTGTTCGGCCCGCCGCTGGCGGAGCTGCTCTCCGCGGGCGGCAGCCACGGCCCCGCCACGCCACGCGGCGGGCAGATCGTCGCCGTCAGCGGCCTGCGCGGCGGCGTCGGCGCCACCACCATCGCCACCAACCTGGCGCTGCACCTGTCGGAGACCACGCGCGGCCATGTCGCGCTGCTGGACCTGCATCTGCGCGGCGGCAGCGCGGCGCTCTCGCTCGGCGCCCGCCCCGGCGCCGGCCTGCGCGTGGCGCTCGAGGAGCCGGACCGTGTGGATGCGCTTTTCCTCGACCGCGTCTCCATCCCGGTCTCCGACCGCTTCCGCGTGGTGGCGGCGGACGAGGCCCTCGAATCCAGCCCCGCCCCCACGGAGGCCGGCATCACCCGGCTGCTGGAGCTTCTCCGTTCCCGTTTCAACACCATCGTCGTCGATCTGCCCCATCCGCCGGGCGTGATGGAGCGGCGCGTGATCGCCCTGGCGCGGCACCGCATCCTGGTGATGGGGCCGGATGTCGCGAGCATCCGCGACGCCGGGGCCGGCCGCCGCATGGTCGCGGCCCTGGCCAGTGGCGCCACTCCCCTGCTGGTGCTGAACCGCGCGGGGCTGCGCGGCGGGCTCGGCAATGCCCTGGTCGCGGAAGGGCTGGGGAGCGCGCCCGACATCCTCATCCCCGATTTTCCTGGTCAGGTTCCGAAAGCCATGAATCTGGGCCGCCCCGCCTTGCATGACAGCGCCGGCTTCCGCCGCGCCCTGACGCCCCTGACGCGTGAGATCTCCGGCGCGGGCGCCGCCGCCGAGGAGGGAGGGCTGCGCCGGCTGGCGCGGCTGTGGCGGCGATGAAGACTTTCGGCCGCCGCGCCGAGGCGCCGCCCGCACCCGCGAACGAGCCCGCCCCCGGCGCCGTGCCGCGGGAAGCCACGCGCGAGGCGCCGCTCTTCCGCCTGCGCAGCCAGGTGATGGACCGCATCGATCCCACCGTCGCCGCCGAATTGCCGGCGCCGGCCCTGCGCGCCCAGCTGGAAGCCCTTGTGCACGAGGTCGCCGACCGCCAGCGGCTGGAGCTGTCGGCGCGCGAGCAGGCGCGGCTGGCCGAGGAGCTGACGCATGACATGATCGGCTACGGGCCGCTCGAGCCGCTGCTGCAGGACGACAGCATCAGCGACATCATGGTCAATGGCCCCGACAGGGTGTTCATCGAGGTGCGCGGCCGCATGCGCCTCTCCGATGTGCGCTTCCGCGACGCGGCGCAGGTGGCGAACATCGCGCAGAAGATGGCGTCCGCGGTGGGCCGCCGTGTCGACGAATCCAGCCCCCTGCTGGATTGCCGCCTGGCCGATGGCAGCCGCGTCAACGTCGTGTTCCCGCCGCTGGCGCTGGACGGGCCCTGCCTTTCCATCCGCAAGTTCTCCAAGAAGAAGATCGACTTCTCGGTGATGGTGGCGAATGGCAGCATGATCCCGCAGGTGGCGCGGGTGCTGGAGATCGCCGCGCGCTGCCGCCTGAACATCGTCGTCTCCGGCGGCACCGGCTCCGGCAAGACGACGATGATGAACGCGCTGAGCCGGCTGATCGACCACGAGGAGCGCATCGTCACCATCGAGGACGCGGCCGAGCTGCAGCTCCAGCAGCCGCATGTGGTGCGGCTGGAGACGCGCCCGCCGAACCTCGAAGGCAAGGGCGAGATCACGCAGCGCGACCTGATGAAGAACGCCCTGCGCATGCGCCCCGACCGCATCATCGTCGGCGAGGTGCGCGGCTCGGAGGCGTTCGACATGCTGCAGGCCATGAACACCGGCCATGACGGCTCGGTCTGCACCGTGCACGCCAACACCACGCGCGACGCGGTGACGCGTATCGAGAACATGGTGCAGATGGGCAGCATGTCGCTGCCGCCGCGCGCCATCCGCACGCAGATCGCCAGTGCCGTCGATCTCATCATCCAGGTGGAGCGCATGCGCGACGGCGTCCGCCGCGTGTCGCAGATCTCGGAGATCTGCGGGCTGGAAGGCGATGTGATCACCATGAACGAGGTGTTCACCTACAATTTCGAGGGCGAGGACGCGAATGGGCGGCTGCTCGGCCGCTATGTCAGCCCGCGCACGCGGCCCGGCTTTTCCGAGAAGCTGCGCTATTACGGCCTGGAGCGCAGCTGGATGGACGCGTTGCAGGAGCTGCCGGAATGATGCCGGTGCTGCTCCTGGCGATGGCGGTGGCTCTGTGGGCCGCGGCCGCCACGGTGCTGCTGCGCAGCGGCGCGCAGGACAGGATGCGGGCCCGCGTGCAGGGCGCGCGGGCCGTGGCCGCGCCGTCGGCCACGGCCGTCCCGCGCATGCCCAGCATCCGCGTGGCGCCACGCGGCGGCAACCCGATGCTGCGGCGCATCTTCCGCCTGGTCAGCTACCATCCGGACAACCCGGCCGAGCACACCATCCCCTGGATGGTGGTGCTGGCGGCGGGGGCGGCGGTGGGGCTGCTGGGCTTCTGGCGGGCCTCGGCCTATCTGGGCACGGCCCCCGGCGCCGTGGCCGGTGCCCTCAGCGGCGTCCTGGCCATCCGCAGCATCTTCCTCTGGCAGCACCGCCGTTACACCAATGCGTTGTTCCGTCAGTTGCCGGATGCGCTGGGCGTCATCGTCCGCGGTGTGCGCGCCGGGCTGCCGATGACCGAGGCGCTGCGCAGCATCGCCCGGGAAATGCCCTCTCCCACACGGGAGGCTTTCGGACGCGTCGTGGGTGAGATCGCCATCGGGCGTTCCGCCGAGACGGCGCTCTGGAGCCTCTACGAGCGCACGCGGCTGTCCGAATACGCCTTCTTTTCCGTCATGATCGGCCTGCAGGCGCAGACCGGCGGCAGCCTGACGGCGGCGCTGGATACGCTGGCGGACATGGTGCGCAAGCGCGTGGCCATGCGCAGCCGCGCCCGTGCCCTGGCGGCGGAGGCACGCATGTCCGCGCTGATCCTCGCCATCCTGCCCTTCCTGGCCGGGCTTGGCCTTTCCTTCCTGCAGCCTGGCTATCTGGAGATTTTCTTCACCACCCCTTCCGGACAGGCATTGCTGATGACGGCCCTGACCTTGCTGGGCATGGGCCTGCTGACCATCCGCTGGCTCATCCGCAAGAATACGAGCGAGTGAGGGGCATGGCGGGCACCTCCTCGCTGATCCTGGCGGGCCTCGCGGGTGGCGGCGCGCTGCTGCTCGTCGTCATCGCCACGCTGCTGCTGCATGCCGAGGCGCGGGAGCGCGGCTATGCCAGACGTATCCGGCAGGTGACGCGCCCCGCCACGCCCGATGGCCGCCGCGCCGCCAGCGCGCTGCATCCGCTGGGCAAGGCCTTGCAGCGCCTCGGCGAGTTGCTGCGGCAGACGGCGCTGTTCTCGGCCAAGGATATCGCGGAGCTGGAGCGCGCTGTGGGCGCGGCCGGCTTCAACCCGCATCGTGCCGTCTCCACCTTCCTGGGCGTGAAGCTGGTGGCGGTGCTGGCGCTGCCGGCTCTGGGCTGGTTCATCGGCCGCATCGCCGGGGGGCAGATGCAATGGATGCTGCCGGCCGCGGGCCTGGTGCTGGGTATCCTGCTGCCGGGCTGGGTGGTGGCCATGCTGCGCCGCCCCTATGTCGCGGCCCTGGAGCGGGGCCTGCCGGATGCGCTGGACCTGCTGGTGGTCTGCGCCGAATCCGGCCTTGGCCTGGACAGTGCGGTGGAGCGTGTGGCGCGGGAGCTCGAATTCTCCAACCCCACCATCGCCCTGGAGCTGGCTCTGCTGACCCAGGAGCTGCGCATGTTGCCAGACCGGCGGGAGGCGTTGATGCGCCTGGGCGAGCGTACGGGCGTGGAAAGCTTCCAGCGTCTCTCCGCCACCCTGTCGCAGACGCTGCGCTATGGCACGCCGCTGGCCCAGGCGCTGCGCGTGCTGGCCGCCGAGATGCGGCAGGAGCGCATGACCAAGTTGGAGGAGCGTGCTGCGCGGCTGCCGGCCCTGCTGGTTCTGCCGCTCGTTCTCTTTATTCTGCCCTGCCTGTTCATTGTCCTGATCGGCCCCTCCGCCATCCGGATCATTTCTCATTTCAGCGGAGGCTAAGTCCCGCCATGCCACACACCATCAGCCGCCTGCTGCTGCTCTTCTGCCCGTTGCTGCTCGCCGGCTGCGCCAGTTCGGCTCGGCGCGACGAGGTGGCGACGCGCATGCGCGTGGCTGCGGTCGCCGAGCAGGCAGGACAGGAGGATGTGGCGCTTTCCCTGTATGCCGCCGCCGCGGCCCAGGCGCCGGACCGGGCCGAGGTGCAGGCACGCTATGCCCATGCCCTGCTGGAGTATGGCCAGCCGGACCAGGCCCTGCACGTGCTGAAGGAAGCGGGCCGCCGCCATCCGCAGGATCCCGTTCTGCTGGCAGCCGGCGCCCGGGTGCAGTTGGCTCTGGGGCAGGCTGAGGCAGCCCTGGCCAGCTACCGCCAGTTGCTGGCGCGTGCGCCCGGGGATGTCTTGTCGCTCAACGGCCAGGGCGTGGCATTGGACCTGCTGGGCCGGCATGTGGAGGCGCAGCAAAGCTACCGGACGGTACAGACGATCGAGCCGGGGAATATCGCCGCGGCCAACAACTTGGCGCTCTCCACCCTGTTGGCGGGGGATGCCAACACGGCGGCGGCGCTTTTCGGACGGCTGGATCGGCCCGGGGCGCCGGAGCGGGTACAGCAGAACCATGCCATCGCCCGTGCAGCGGCGGGGCAGGAAGCGGCAGAGCCGGACCTGAACGCCTTGGCGGCGGCGCTGCGCTAGGCCCAGGATCTATGAACCAGCCTCTTGGGCTTTGATGCTGCCGCGATTCCAGGGCTCGATGGGTTTCCGGGGTGCCAGCCGGGCCACCTTTTCCTCTCCGGCTCTGGAGGACAGACTGGCCTCTCCGGCCCAGCCGGATCTCAAGGCACAGCCCAGGAGCAGGCTTCATGGACATCAACATGCCGGACGTGGTGGCCGAGGTGACGGCAGCCTTCCAGCGCTACGAGGCGGCGCTGGTGGGCAACGACGTGGCGGCGCTCGACGAGAGCTTCTGGAACAGCCCGCACACGCTGCGCTACGGCGCCACCGAGAACCTCTACGGCCACGCGGCGATCGCCGCCTTCCGCGCCGCGCGCCCCTCCCAGGGGCTGGAGCGCACGCTGGCACGGACCGTCATCACCACCTATGGCCGCGACTTCGCCACGGCCAATACGGAATTCCAGCGTCCCGGCAACCCCCGCATCGGGCGGCAGAGCCAGAGCTGGGCGCGGATGCCGGAGGGTTGGCGCGTCGTCGCCGCGCATGTGTCCTTCCTGGAGTGACGCCGGGGCCGGGCGCGGCGCAGGGCCTGGGCGATGGCGCACCCAGGCCCCCGTTGCCCCCGGCGACGCGGTGACCGTTCAGTCCGGGCGGATGTTGTGCTCGCGGATGATGGCGCCCCACCGCGCGCGGGCCGCCTCGATATGGCCCTGGAAGTCGTCACGCGAGCCGCCGATGCGTTCCAGCCCGTTCTCGGTGAAGCGGCGCTGCACCTCCGGCGCGGCCAGGGCGCGGTTCAGCTCCGTGTTCCACCGGTCCACGATCGGCTGCGGCGTGCCGCCCGGCAGCACCACGCCGAACCAGCTGGGGATGACGAAGCCCGGCAGCCCGTCCTTCGAGATCACCGGCAGCTCCGGCATCAGGGGAGAGGCCGATTGCGCGCCATAGGCCACGGCGCGCAGCCCGCCATCGCGGATCTGCCCCAGGAATTCCGGCATGTTGCCGAACATCACGTCGACACGGCCGCTGGCGATGTCGAGGATGGCCGGCGCGCCGCCCCGGTAGGGCACCTGGGTGAGCTGCGCCCCGGTGAGGGCGGAGAACAGGACGCAGGAGAGCTGCTGGCTGGAGCCGGCGCCGACCGTGGCGCAGCTCAGGTCGCGCGGCCGCTCCCGGCCGATCCGCGCCAGGTCCTGCCACGAGCGGATCTGGGAACGCGGCCCGGTCACCAGGATGTTGTAGACCGAGGCGACGTTGGCGACCGGGATCAGGTCCTTGCGCACGTCGTAGGGCACCGCCTGCATCTGCGGCGTGATGGTCAGGATGCCCATGGAGGCCAGCAGCATCGTGTGGCCGTCCGGGGCGCTGCGCGCCAGCTCCTGGGTGGCGACGATGCCGCCGGCGCCGGTCTTGTTCTCCACGACCACGTTCTGGCCGACCTGCCGGGTGAGCTGCTCGGCCAGGATGCGGCCGAGGAGGTCGGAGGTCCCGCCCGGCGCGAAGGGGTTGAGGAACCGGATCTCGCGCGCCGGAAAGGCCGGCTCGGCCGCGCCGGCCGCGAGGGGTGCGCAGGCCGCGAGCGCGGCGAGCGCGAGGCGGCGGAGCAGGCTCCGCCGGGAATTCTGTGTCATGGACGCCTCCTGTTGGGGGCGCGCCACCCTCGTGCCGGGGCGGTCGCGCCGGATCAATGCTTCACACGTAGCCGGGCCCCTCGATGGCGGGATGGGCCCGCAGCCAGTCCTCATCGACCGAGAGGCCGATGCCGGGGGCCTCGGGCGGGCGGACGCAGCCATCCGCGCCGATGCGCCAGGGCTCGCTGACCAGCGCGTCGCGGAACAGGTTGCCGCGCGAGACGTCGGCCTCGAAGTAGCCGGCATTGTCGATGGCGCAGAGGAAGTGGATGCTGGCCGCCTGGTTCAGCCCGGTCATCGAGCTGTGCGGATGCACCGCGATCTTGTGCGCCGAGGCGATGGCGGCGATGCGCAGCGCCTCGGTGATGCCGCCGCATTTCGAGAGGTCCGGCTGCCAGATGCCGATGGCGCCATCCTCGAGCAGCGGCGCGAACTCGAAGCGGGTGAAATGATTCTCTCCCGCCGCCAGCGGCGTGGTGCCGTAGCCGCGCGCCACGGCGTAGTCGTGACGGTCGTGCGGCGGGAAGGGCTCCTCCAGCCAGCCCATCTGCAGGTCGTCCATCGCCGGCATCACGCGCCGCACATCGGCGAGGCTGTAGGCGGTGTTGGCATCGGCCAGGATGTCGATGCCGTCGCCGAACGCCGTCCGCACCGCCTCCATGCGGGCGATGTCCTTCGCCACGGTGTCGCCGATGCGCAGCTTCACCGCGCGGTAGCCGGCCTCCAGATGCGGCGCGGCCTCCGCCACGAGTTCCTCCGGCGGCTGGTAGCCGAGCGCCACGCCGCCGGCATAGGCCGGCACCGCGCGCGCGGCACCGCCCAGAAGCCTGTAGAGCGGCAGCCCTGCCGCCTTGCCGCGGATGTCCCACAGCGCCATGTCGAGCCCGGACATGGCCAGCGCGCAGCCCGCCCCCATGCCGTGGCTGGCGAGCTGGCCCCGGTAGATCTTCTGCCAGACGCCCACCGTGTCGGTGGCCTCCATGCCCAGCACAAGCCGCTTCAGCGTGGTCTGCAACAGGGCGGCGACGGCGGTGTGGGCGCGGCCGTGGTGGCTCTCGCCCCAGCCCACCAGCCCGTTATCGGTGGTGACCTTCACCACCACCGCGTCCCGCTTCACGGCGCGGCCGACGCCGAGCGAGACGCCCGCCCCCTCCGGCACCGGGAAGGAGGTGGGGAAGGCCTCGATGTTCGCGATCTTCATGGGCGGCTCCCCTGGCCGTATTCGCGCAGGAAGGATTCCCGCACGGTGATGCCGAGCCCCGGCCGGTCGGGGATGGCGACATGCCCGTCCTCCACCGGGAAGCTCTCCTCGATCAGCTCGTGCAGCATCGGGTTGTGGCCGAGCGAGTATTCCAGGATGAAGCCGGCGCTCTGCGTGGCGGCGAGGTGCAGCCCGGCGGCGAAGGCCGGCGCGCCGGACCAGAGATGCGGCGCGAGGCGGAGGTTGTAGGCCGCGGCGATGCCGGCAATGCGCAGCCCCTCGGTGATGCCGCCGGCGATGGCGAGGTCGGGCTGCATCACGTCCACCGCGCGCAGCTCGGCCAGCTCGCGGAAATCGTGGCGGGTGAACTCGCTCTCGCCGGCGCTGACCGGCACGGTGGAGCAGCGGCGCACCTCCGCCGTGCCGGCCTTGTCGTCGGCGCTGCACGGCTCCTCGAACCAGAACAGGTCGCAATCCTCGACCATGCGGCAGAAGGCGCGCGCCTCGGCCACCGTCCAGGTGCCGTGCGCATCGGCCATCAGGCGGATCTCCGGCCCCAGCGCCTCCCGCGCCGCGCGCACCCGGGCGGCGGAGCGGGCGGGCGAGCCATCCATGACGCCGACCCGCATCTTCACCGCGCGGAAGCCGGCCTTGTCGCAATAGCCCTTGAGCTGCGCGCCGATCTTCGTGACGTCGGCCCAGCCGCCCGAGGCATAGGCCGGCATCCGCTCCGCCCGCCGCCCGCCGAGCAGCCGCCAGACCGGCGCGCCCAGCGACTTGCCGAGGATGTCCCACAGCGCGATGTCGACGCCGGCGATGGCGGCGATGGAGAGGCCGCGCCGGCCGAGCTGCGGCAGCGCGTAGCCGCCGGCGACGGCGTAGCCCTCGCGCGGGGTGTTGTACATCATGTCCCACAGGCGGGAGATGTCGCGCGGGTCCTGGCCCAGCAGCAGCGGCGCGTAGTCGAGGTTGACGATGGCGGCGAGGCCGGCGCAGGCGGCGGCGCTGCCCACCCCCGCCTTGGCCTCGCCCCAGCCGGTCAGGCCGCATTCGGTGTCGATCCGCACGATGACGGAATCGAAGGTGGAGACGAGGCCGAAATCGCTGGTGAAGCGCCGCTCCTCGGGGATCGGCACGCGGCACCAGGTGGCCTGTACGCGGGAGATCTTCATGCCGTGGCGGCCTCCGCATGGCCGAGGCTCCGGCGCCGCGCGCGCGAGGCCTCCCAGGCTTCGGGGTTGACGAGGCTGCGCGGCCGCCCGCCGCGCAGGATCTGCACCACCGCCTCGGCGGCGCCCGTGCTCATGCGCAGCACCGCCTCGCGGCTGAGGCCCGCCGCGTGCGGCGTCAGCAGCACGTTGGGCAGGGCGCGCAGCCTGTGGTCGGGCGCGAGCGGCTGCACCGGATAGACATCAAGCGCGGCGCCGCCGATGCGGCCCGCGCGCAGCGCCTCCAGCAGCGCCTCCTCCTGCACCACGGCGCCGCGCGCCAGGTTCAGCAGCCAGGCGCCGGGCCGCATCCGCGCCAGCAGCGCGGCGGAGACGAGGCCGCGTGTCTCGTCTGTGAGCGGGCAGGCGAGCACGACGAAGTCGCTCTCGGCGAAGAGCGTCTCCAGGGAGGCGTAGTCCACGCCGGGCGGCAGCGCGTCGCGGTCACGCCGGTGGCCGAGCACCCGCATGCGGAAGCCGGTGCCGGCGATCTCGGCCAGCCGCCGCCCCACCGCGCCGACGCCGACGATGCCGAGCGTGCGGCCGCGCAGCTCGAAGGCGCTGGCGGTGCGGGCGCGGGCCTTGTCCCAGCCCTCCGACAGCAGCGCGGCGTGCATCGCCTCCGCGTGGCGGGCGATGGCGAGCATCTGGCCGATGGCGAACTCGGCGACCGAATCGGCGTTGGCGCCCGGCACATTGGCCACCAGCACGCCATGCGCCGTGCAGTCGGGGATCGGGATCATGTCCACGCCAACCCCCTGCCGCACGGCGGCCAGCAGGCGCGGCGCGCGGGCGCAGAGGTCGTCGGGAAGCTGGCGGCGCACCACAACGGCCTCGGCGCGGGCCAGCAGGGCGTCCAGCCCGCCGGGCGGGGCGAGCGCGACCTCGTGGCCGGCCTCCCGCAGCACGGCCTCGCCGGCGGGGTCGATCGGATCGGTCAGGGCGACGAGCATGGCTCAGGCCACCTTGTACTGGGCAAGCACGGCGCGATCGACCTCGATGCCGAGGCCGGGGCCATCCGGCACGCGCACGATGCCGCGCTGCTGCACGATGGGGTCCTTCGCCAGATGGTCGCGCAGCGGGTTCGGCGTCTGCTCGAATTCCAGCATCGGCGGCATCGGGCGGAAGGCGGGCGGCGTGTCCGGCAATGCTGCCAGGAACTGCACCGTGGCGGCGAGGCCGATGGCCGAGCCCCAGGCGTGGGGGACGCATTCCACCCCATGCGCCGAGGCCATGGCGGCGATCTTGCGGCACTCGCTGATGCCGCCCGCGGCGCAGACATCCGGCTGCACGATGTCCATCGCCTTGCGCGCGATGACATCGCGGAAGCCCCAGCGGGTGAAGTCGTTCTCGCCGCCGGCCACCGCCATGTCGAGCGCCCGCGTCACCTCCACATAGCCGTCATGGTCCTCGGGGCTGATCGGCTCCTCGAACCACAGCAGGTCCAGCTCCTCCATGGCGCGGCCGAGGCGGATGGCCTGCGGCACGGTGAAGCAGTGGTTGGCATCCACCGCGAGCTTCACGTCGGGGCCGATGGCCTGCCGCACCGCGGCGACGCGCCGCAGGTCGAGCTTCGGGTCGCCGAGGCCGATCTTCATCTTGATGGCGCGGAAGCCCTGCTGGACATACTCCTCCGCCTCCTCGACCGCCTCCTCCACCAGCCGGTCCATGTCGATGAAGTAGAGGCCGGTGGCATAGGCCTGCACCTCCGTCCGGTGCGCGCCGCCGATCAGCTTGTGCACGGGCTTGCCCACGGCGCGGCCGATGATGTCCCACAGCGCGATGTCGATGCCCGACAGCGCGGCGATGGTCATGCCGGTCAGGCCGTAATCCTTGATGCGGTTGTAGAGATCCTCCCACACCACCTCGACGTCGAAGGGGTCGCGGCCGATCACCCGCTGGCGGTACTGCGTCTCGATGATGGTCTTGTTCACCGCCGCCGGGCCGTAGCATTCGCCCCAGCCGGTGATGCCCGCATCGGTCGCGATCTCGACGATGCAGGAGGCGCGGGTGGTGTAGAGCCAGCCGCGCGCCGAGGTGAAGGGCTGCTCCACCTTGGATTGCAGGACGTGGCAGGTCACGTCGGTGATCTTCATGCGTTCTTGTTTCCTCCCAGGGGCGGCACGGCCATTTGGCGCGGGCCGCCGTCATTCCTCGCGCGTGCGGCGCTCCAGCAGCTCCAGCCAGTAGCTCTCGACGCCGCGCAGGTGGCTGCCCATGGCGGCCTCGGCGCGGTCCGGGTCGCCCGCCGCCACGGCGTCGCGCATCGCCACGTGCTGGGCGTGCGAGAGGGGGGCGCGCTGCCCGTCGGCGAAGTAGGCGCGGCGGCGGTTGCGGGACATCAGGTAGAAGGCGTGCACCACGCGCAGGAAGACGTGGTTGCCCGTGGCCTCCACCATGGCGAGGTGGAAGGCGGCGTCGTAATCGGCCAAGCGTGCGCCATCCCCGGCGGCGACGGCGCCCTCGCCCGTGGCCAGGATCGCGTCGAGCCGCGCGATGTCCTCCGCATGGCGCCGCTCGGCGGCGAGGCGCATGGCCTGCATCTCCAGGATGCGGCGCAGCTCCACCACCTCGCGCACCTCGGCCCCGGTGAGCGGGATGCCCAGCTCGGCCTGCAGCACGATGGCCTCGATCGAGCCCTGCTTCTCCACGGCGCGCAGGTAGATGCCGGAATTCGGCCGGCGCTCCACCATGCGCAGCGTCTCCAGCACCACCAGCGCCTCCCGCACCGCGCCGCGGCCGACGCCGAAGCGCTCGGCGAGGTCGCGCTCCGCCGGAAGCCGGTCGCCGGGCTGAAGGCGGTGGTAGGCGATGAAGGTCAGCAGGCGCCCCAGCAGGCCGCTCCGCTCATCGGGCGGCGGCGCGGAGGCGAGGTGAGGAGGGCCAGAGGCTTCGGCACTTTTGGTCATGCCAAATTGGTAGTACCAACATGATTGCGTCTGCAAGACAATCTCTCGCCGGCTCAGGCGGGGCGGAGAGCCGAACAGGCACGGAATGTCCTTGCAAATTGCCGCCGCTGTCTCAACATGGGCTTTGTGCCGATCTGGACAGGGAGAGCCGCCATGCACCAGCCTGCCGCCGCCCTCGCGCAGCCCCTGGCGCCCGCTCCACAGCGCCTGGACCGGAGCCGCTTCTCGCCGGAGAACCGCCGGCGGCTCAGCGCGCCGGGCATGCGGACCTTCCTGGCCATCGCCGATCTCTGGGGGCTGGACGAGACGCAGCGCCTGCTGGTGCTGGGCTACCCGGCCCGCTCCACCTTCCATCGCTGGGCCAGGATCGCGCGCGAGCACGGCAGCTTCACGCTCGACGTGGACACGCTGGCACGGATCTCGGCCGTCCTCGGCATCCACCAGGCGCTGGGGGTGCTGCATGAGAGCGAGCGGGAGGGCGTCGCCTGGCTGCGCCGGCCGCACGGTGCCACCCTCTTCGGTGGCCGGCCGCCGCTGGAGCTGGTGACCAGCGGCACGCAGGACGGGCTGATGGCCGTGCGCCGCTTCCTGGATGCGGCGCGCGGCGGCCTCTCCATGGAGCCGAACGGCGCCGACCGGGACTTCACCCCCTACACGGATGCGGATCTGGTCATCTCTTGAGCGACCGCCACGCACCGGCCCCGGCACCGACCCACCGGCTGGTCCCGTCCCGCTTCCCGCCGATCGGCCTGTTCGACACGGTGGCCACCGCCGCCGACATGCAGGCGGTGATGGAACTGGCCGGCTGGACCAATGACCGGCTGGTGCAGGAGCGCATCCTGCGCCTGCCGCGCAGCCAGTGGGTCTATGGCCGGCCGAATTCGAGCGTCGTCATGGCCGCCTTCCTGCACGCCGCGCCCGCCGGCGCGCGGTTCAACGGCCCCGACCTCGGCGCCTGGTATGCCGCCGCCGCGCTGCCCACCGCGGCGGCCGAGGTGGCGCACCATCTGCGGCGCGAGGCGGTGGCCACCGGCGCCGCCACCCTCAGCCGTGCCTACCGCGCCTATACGGCGGACCTCGCCGGCGCCTATCTCGACATCCGCGGCGAGCAGGCGGCGCGGGCCGAAATCTATGCCCCCGACAGCCATGCCGCCTCGCAGGTGCTGGGGGAGGAGGTCCGCGCCTCGGCCGCCGACGGCATCCTCTACGACAGCCTCCGCCATGCGGGCGGGGTGAATGTGGTGGCCTACCGGCCGGCGAACATCCTGGGCGTGGCGCAGGCGGACCACTGGAGGGTGACGGTCGAGGCCGGCTCGCGCCGCATCCTGCTGCACCGGATGAGCGGCCGGTAGGGCCGGCACCCCGACCCGCCCCCTCCCCGCCCGCGGGCCGCCGCCCGCGCGTCGCGGCGCCGCTCAGCCCAGGGGGGTGAGGGACGCCAGCGGCAGCCGCGCCGACTGCTTCAGTCGCTCCAGCACGATGGAGGAGCGCACCCGGGCGACGCTCTCATGCGCCAGCAACGTCTCGTTGACGAGGCGGGAGAGGCCCTTCAGGTCCGGCACGATGGCCTTCAGCAGGTAATCGGCGTCGCCGGTCATGGCGTAGGCTTCCTGCACCTCCTCCACCCGCTCGAGCAGCATGCGGAACAGCCGCGAATTCTCCGCATTGTGCGCGGCCAGCGTGACCTGGATGAAGGCCAGCACCCGCAGCCCCAGCGCCTCCTCGTCCAGCGCGGCGTGGTAGCCGGCGATCAGCCCCGCCGCCTCCAGCGCCGAGCGGCGCCGCGAGCATTGCGAGGGGGAAAGCCCGACCCGCTCCCCCAGCTGCTGGTTGGTCAGGCGCCCATCCTCCTGCAGCGCCATCAGCAGCTTCAGGTCGAACCCGTCCAGCGTGGGAATTCCGTGCATGGAAGGACCTTTCCATGCGCCATCCATGCGCCGCAAGGCGCATCGGCGCCGGCTTCGCACACATCATGTGCCGGCGCCGCGCTAGCCTCCGGAGAAGCACCGGAGGAGAGAGACGTACCATGGGCCCCTTTCCGCATGACGCGCCGCCACCCGCCATCGACGACCACAACCCGATGGGCACGGACGGCTTCGCCTTCGTCGAATACGCCCATCCCGAACCGGAGAAGCTGCACGCGCTGTTCCGGCAGATGGGCTTCGCGCCCGTCGCGCGGCACCGGGACAGGGCGGTCACGCTGTACCGCCAGGGTGACGTCAACTACCTGCTGAACGAGGAGCCGGGCAGCCAGGCCACGCGCTTCGCCGCGGCGCACGGGCCCAGCGTGCCCTCCATGGGCTTCCGCGTGGTGGATGCGCAGCGTGCCTACCGCCGCGCCCTGGCGCTCGGCGCCGCGCCGGCCGACCCGGCGGAAGGCGGCCTGGCGCTGGATATCCCGGCGATCCGAGGCATCGGCGGCAGCCTGCTCTACTTCGTCGACCGCTACGGCGCGGCCGGCTCGGTCTACGACGATTGCGGCTTCGAATGGCTGGGCGAGCGCGAGCCGGCGCCCCGGGGGGCGGGGCTGTTCTACATCGACCACCTGACCCACAACGTCCACCGCGGCCGGATGGACGTCTGGTACGAGTTCTACGCCAGGCTCTTCAACTTCCGGCAGATCCGCTACTTCGACATCAAGGGCGAGTACACGGGCCTGTTCTCCCGCGCGCTGACCAGCCCGGACGGACGCATCCGCATCCCGCTGAACGAGAGCGCGGACGAGGAGAGCCAGATCGAGGAGTATCTGCGCGCCTACAAGGGCGAGGGCATCCAGCACATCGCCTGCGGCTGCAGCGACATCTACGGCACGATCGAGGGGCTGCGCGCCGCCGGCCTCGCCTTCATGCCCGCGCCGCCCGACACCTATTACGAGCGCGTGGATGCGCGCCTGCCCGGCCATGGCGAGGACATCGCGCGGCTGAAGCGGAACGGCATCCTCGTCGATGGCGAGGGGGTGGTGGAGCACAGGAAGGCCCGCCTGCTGCTGCAGATCTTCTCCGGCAACGTCATCGGGCCGGTGTTCTTCGAGTTCATCGAGCGCAAGGGCGATGACGGCTTCGGCGAGGGCAATTTCCGCGCGCTCTTCGAAAGCATCGAGGAGGACCAGATCCGCCGCGGCGTGATCGGCGCGGCGCGGGAGCCGGCGGCGGCGAAATGAGGCGCCGTGGCGGGCGGCGGAGCATCCGCGCGCAGCGCCTGCGGCTTCCAGCGCCGCTCCGGCAGGCCCTGGCCGGGCTCATCGCCCGGCTTTCCATCGCATCCGTGACGCCATAGGGTCTTCCCGGCGCCGTCTTCCCCGGGCCGGCGGGCCGGTACGGCGAGGCGCCCCGGCAGGCGGAAGACCCCGGAGGCAGGAGGAACGACCATGAACCAGTCCACGCGCCCCGGCAGCGCGGCCGGCCAGGCTGCGGCCGGCGCCGGCACCGCCTATCTCTCCGGCTTCGGCAACGGCTTTGAGACGGAGGCGCTGCCCGGCGCCCTGCCCATCGGCCGCAACTCGCCGCAGCGCTGCGCCTATGGCCTCTATGCCGAGCAGCTCAGCGGCTCGCCCTTCACGGCGCCGCGCGCCAGCAACGAGCGCTCCTGGCTCTACCGCATCCGCCCCACCGTGGCGCATTGGGGGCGCTTCGCACCGGCCGAGGCGGGGCTGTGGCGCACCGCGCCCTGCGCCGAGACCGAGCTGCCCCTGGCGCCGCTGCGCTGGGACCCGATCCCGCTGCCGGCGGAGCGCCTCTCCTTCCTGGAAGGCGTGCGCACCATCACCACGGCGGGCGACGCGGCGACGCAATGCGGCATGGCCTCCCACATCTATCTCGCCACCCGCTCCATGCGGGACGAGTATTTCTACAACGCCGACGCCGAGATGCTGTTCGTGCCGCAGCAGGGCGCGCTGCGGCTGTGGACGGAGTTCGGCATCATCGACATCGCGCCGGGCGAGATCGCCGTCATCCCGCGCGGCGTGAAGCTGCGGGTGGAACTGCCGGGGGAGCAGCCGGCGCGCGGCTATCTCTGCGAGAACTATGGCGGCGCCTTCACCCTGCCCGAGCGCGGCCCGATCGGCGCCAACTGCCTGGCCAACCCCCGCGACTTCCTCACCCCCGTCGCCGCCTATGAGGACCGCGAGGTGCCCTCCACCCTGACGGTGAAGTGGGGCGGCCGGTTCTGGCGCGCGCCGATCGGCCAGTCGCCGCTCGACGTGGTGGCGTGGCACGGCAACTACGCGCCCTACAAATACGATCTGCGCCGCTACTCGCCCGTGGGGCCGGTGCTGTTCGACCATGCGGACCCGTCGATCTTCACCGTGCTGACCGCGCCCTCCGAGACGCCGGGCACCGCCAACATCGACTTCGTCATCTTCCCCGACCGCTGGCTGGTGGCCGAGGACACCTTCCGCCCGCCCTGGTACCACATGAACGTCATGAGCGAGTTCATGGGCCTGATCCACGGCGTCTACGACGCCAAGACCGGCGGCGGCTTCGTCCCCGGCGGCTTCTCGCTGCACAACACCATGCTGCCGCACGGGCCCGACATGGCCGCCTTCGAGGGCGCCAGCAGCGTGGCGCTGAAGCCGCACAAGCTGGAGGGCACGCTGGCCTTCATGTTCGAGACGCGCTTCCCGCAGCGCGTCACCCGCTACGCCGCCGAGGCGCCACAGTTCCAGCAGGACTATGCCGGATACGGCCAGGCGCTGCGCCGGCATTTCGACCCGGCCCGCCCGTGACGGCGACGCTCGATGCCACGCACGACCCGGCGCTGCGCAGCTGGGTGCCGGGCGCCGACGGCCATGCCGATTTCCCGATCCAGAACCTCCCCTTCGGCGTCTTCGCGCCGCCGGGGGAGGCGGCGCCGCGCGGCGGCGTCGCCATCGGCGGCCATATCCTGGACCTCGCGGCCGCGCTGCGCGCCGGGCTGTTCGAGGGCGCCCTGCGCGACGCCGCCGGGGCCGCCGCCCCGGCGCCGCTGAACGGCTTCCTCGCCCTCGGCGCCGGCCCGCGCCGGGCGCTGCGCCAGCGGCTCTCGGCGATCCTCGCCGCCGGCAGCGCCGACCAGCCCCGCGCCGCGTCCTGCCTGCACGATGCCGCGGACTGCACCCTGCACCTGCCGGCGCGCATCGGCGACTACACGGATTTCTATGTCGGCATCCACCACGCCACCAATGTCGGGCGCGTCTTCCGGCCGGACAATCCGCTGCTGCCGAACTACCGCCACGTGCCGATCGGCTATCACGGCCGCGCCTCCTCCGTGCGCGTCTCCGGCACCGATGTGCGGCGGCCGCGCGGCCAGCTGAAGGCGCCCGACGCCGCCGCGCCCCGCTTCGCCCCATGCGAGCGGCTGGACTACGAGCTGGAGCTCGGCGTCTGGGTCGGCCCCGGCAACGAGCTTGGCGCGCCGGTGCCGGTCTCCGGGGCCGGCGCCCACATTGCCGGCTTCTGCCTGCTGAACGACTGGTCGGCGCGCGACATCCAGGCCTGGGAGTACCAGCCGCTCGGCCCCTTCCTGGCGAAGAGCTTCGGCACCACCATCTCCGCCTGGGTGGTGACGCCGGAGGCGCTGGCGCCGTTCCGCATGTCGCAGCCGCCGCGCCCGGAGGGCGACCCCGCCCCTCTGCCGCATCTGCTGGATGCGGCGGACCAGGCGGGCGGCGCCCTCGACATCGCGCTGGAGGTGCTGATCCTGACGCCGCGGATGCGGGAGCAGGGCTTGCCGCCGCACCGCCTCGCCCGCTCCGGCAGCCGGCACATGTACTGGACCGTGGCGCAGATGCTGGCGCACCACACCAGCAATGGCTGCAACCTGAACCCGGGCGACCTGCTCGGCACCGGCACCCTCTCAGCGCCGGAGGCGGAGGGCCTCGGCAGCCTGCTGGAGAGCACGCAGGGCGGGCGGGTTCCGGTGGCGCTGCCCGGCGGCGAGACGCGCCGCTTCCTGGAGGATGGCGACGAGATCATCCTGCGGGCCCGTGCCTGCCGCGCCGGCGCCGCGCCGATCGGCTTCGGGGAGTGCCGCGCCCGCATCCTGCCCGCCTGACCACAAGCAGCAACAATTCCAGAGGAAACGCCCATGCCTTCGCTCACCCGCCGCCGCCTGGGCCTTTCCCTCGGCCTGCTGCCCTTCGCCCGCGCTGCCGGCGCGCAGCCCGCCTGGCCGGCGGCGCCGCTGCGGTGGATCGTCGCCTACCCCGCCGGCGGCGGCACGGACACGCTGGCCCGGGTGCTGGGCGCCGCCCTCTCCCGCGCGCTCGGCCAGCCCGTGGTGATCGACAACCGGCCCGGCGCCGCCACCAATATCGGGGCCGATGCCGCGGCCAAGGCGGCGCCGGACGGCTTGACCCTGTTCAGCGCCGACAATGGCACGCTGGTCTTCAACCCCGCCCTGTTCAGCCGCCTGCCCTACGACCCGGAAAAGGATTTCCGCCCTGTCGGGCTGATGGCGCGCTTCCCCCTGGTGCTGGCGGTGAAGCAGGACAGCCGCCTGCGCGATGCCCCCGCGCTGGTCGAGGCGGCACGGCGCGACCCGGGCGGCATCGACTACGGCTCACCCGGCATCGGCTCGCCGCACCACCTGACCATGGCCCGGCTGGCCCGGGAGACCGGCATCACGCTGACGCACATCCCCTATCGTGGGCTCGCCCCGGCCATGAACGACCTGCTGGCCGGGCGCTTCGAGGCCTCGATCCTGGATCTTCCCTCCGGCGGCGACTTCCTGCGCGGCAAGGGCGCCCGGCCGCTGGCCGTGTGCGGCGCGGAGCGGCACCCGGACCTGCCGGGCGTGCCCACCGTGGCCGAGGCGCTCGGGCTGCGCGGCTTCCAGGCCGCCGCCTGGCAGGGGATGGTGGTGCCGGCGCGCACGCCGGATGCGGTGGTGGAGCGCCTGGCCGCCGCGCTGGATGCCGCGCTGCGCGAGGAGGCGGTGCAGAGCCGGCTGCGCGGCATCGGGCTGGAGCCGCTGCCGGGCGACGCGGCGGCGTTCCGCGCCCTCTGGGCCGCCGAGCGGGACAGCTGGGTGCCGCTGATCCGCGACCTCGGCATCACCCTCGACTGAGGACAGGCCGGCCAGCCGCGCCGGGGCCGTAGGGGCGTGGCGAGGCGGACCCGCTCAGCCCGACGCTGCGGCCGCCGCCTGTGGCAGCCCGGCCGCCAGCACCGTCTCGCCCGTCTGCTCCAGCGCCCGTGCCGCCGCCTCGCCACCCAGATAGGGAACGGCGGCGAAGGCGCCCTCCACCAGCAGCAGCATGGAATCCCCCAGCGCCGCCGGGTCGGCGGCACCGGCCCCGGCGCAGAGATCGCGCAGCAGCTGGCGCATGGTGTGCTTGCGGGCGTCGGCCACCTTGCGGGCGGGGTGGCAGGCATCGGGGAACTCGACGATCGCCAGCGCCATCGGGCAGCCGCGGAAGCCCGGGCTGCGCAGGGCGGCGGCGGCGGCGCGCAGGAAGGCCATCGGCCGCTCCGGCGCCGGCATCTCGCCGCGCAGCACGGGGCCGTACCACAGCTCCTCGGCGGCGCAATCCTCGTGCAGGATCGCCTCGACCAGCGCGTCCTTCGAGGGGAAGGCGCGGTAGAGGCTCATCTTGGTGGTGCCGGCGACGCGGCACACCTCCTCCACCCCCGTGGCGCGGATTCCCTGCCGGTAGAACAGGTCCTTCGCCGCCTCCAGCACGCGCTTCGCCGCCGGGCGCGGATCGCGCAGACCGCAGGTCTTGGTCGTCGCCGAATCGCTCACCGATACCTCCTTGCCGCCATTCCCACCACCGGAGGGAAGAACGCCCGGGGCAAAGCATCTTTGCATGCCCCCTTGCAATGATACTGACCGGTTCGTATCAATACGTGACGAACCGGTCGGTATCACCCGACCCAGGAGATAGGCGATGCCCTCCCCCTTCCGCAAGATCAATCCCCTGGCTCTGGGCCTTCTGGCGCTTGCCCTGCCGCTGGCGGCCGCCGCCCAGCCCGCCCCGCCCGCTGTCACCGTCGCCGAGCCGCTCCGCCGCCAGGTCACCGAATGGGACGAGCACATCGCCCGGCTCGAGCCCTCGGCCCGCGTCGAGCTGCGCCCGCGCATCTCGGGCCAGGTGCAGAAGGTGCATTTCCGCGACGGGCAGGTCGTCCGCGAGGGGGACCTGCTGTTCACCATCGACCAGCGGCCCTTCGCCATCGCCGTCGAGGCGGCGCGGGCCGAGATCGCCCGCGCCCAGGCCAAGCTCGACCTGGCGCGGCAGGACATCGACCGCACGGCGCCGCTGGTGCGCGACCGCATCGCCCCGCAGGCGCAGCTCGACACCCGCCGCGCCGCCCAGCGCGAGGCCGAGGGGCAGCTCGCCGCCGCCCAGGCGCAGCTGCGGCAGGCCGAGCTGGAACTGAGCTGGACGGAGGTGCGCGCCCCCCAGCCCGGCCGCGCCTCCGACCGCCGCGTGGATGCCGGCAACCTCGTGCAGGCCGGCGGCACGCTGCTGACCACCATCCTGACGCTCGACCCCATCTACGCCGTGTTCGACATGAGCGAGGCCGACTACCTGCGGCTGGCGCGCCAGGGCGTCACGCGCCCGGGCGCCAGCCCCGCCGTGCAGCTGCGGCTGGCCGACGAGACGGGCTGGGCGCGCGAAGGCAGGCTCGACTTCATCGACAGCGCGCTGGAAGGCCGCTCCGGCACGCTGCGCGCCCGCGCCCAGCTCGCCAACGCGGACCTGCTGCTGGCGCCCGGCCTGTTCGCCCGGCTGCGGCTGCGCGCCGGCGAGGGCGAGGTGCTGCTGATCCCGGATGCCGCCATCGCCGCCGACCAGGCCAGCCGCATGGTGCTGACCGTGGCGCAGGACGGCACGGTGCAGGCGCGGCCGGTGACGCTGGGGCCGGTGGTGGACGGGCTGCGCGTGGTGCGCCAGGGCCTCTCGCCCGAGGACCGGGTGATCGTCGCCGGGCAGCATCTGGCGCGGCCGGGGGCGAGGGTCACGGCGGAGGTGGCACCGGCTCGGCTGGCCGCACGGTAGCCAAGACGGGGGGAGAATGAATTCTCCCCCCGGCCCCCCTCTTCTTTTTTCTGACAGGCTGCCGCCGGCCGACAACGGAGGCCGGCCCTGACAGAAAAAAGAAGGGGGTGCGGGGCACTGCCCCGCACGGGGAATTCCTTCCCCCTGCCCTTCCCCCTTTGTTGGACGCCAAGCCATGCGCTTCGCCCGCTTCTTCATCGCGCGGCCGGTCTTCGCCGCAGTGATCTCGATCGCCATCACGCTGATCGGGGCCATCGCCGCCTTCCGCCTGCCGATCAGCGAATATCCCGAGATCGCGCCACCCACGGTGACGGTCACCGCCAACTATCCCGGCGCCTCGGCCGAGGTCATCGCCGCCACGGTGGCCACGCCGCTGGAGCAGGAGATCAACGGCACCGACGGCATGCTCTACCTCTCCTCGCAATCGACCGGCGACGGGCGGCTGACGGTGACGGTGGTGTTCCGCCAGGGGGTCGACGTGGACGCCGCCCAGGTGCTGGTGCAGAACCGCGTCGCGGTCGCCGAGCCACGACTGCCCGAGGAGGTGCGCCGCCTCGGCCTGCAGGTGCGCAAGGCCTCGCCCGACCTGCTGATGGTCGTGCACATGCTCTCGCCCGACGGCTCGCGCGACCAGCAATACGTCTCCAACTACGCCACGCTGAACGTGCGCGACCGGCTGGCCCGGCTGGAGGGCATCGGCGACGTGCAGATCTTCGGCGCGCGCGACTACGCCATGCGCATCTGGCTCGACCCGGCGCGCGTCGCCGCGCGCGGCCTGACGCCGGGCGAGGTGGTGGAGGCGCTGCGCCGCGCCAACATGCAGGTGGCCGCCGGCGGGCTGAACCAGCCGCCCACGGGCGCAGCGCAGGGCCAGGCCTTCCAGGTGAACGTACAGGCGCTGGGCCGCCTGACCTCGCCCGAGGAATTCGCCGGCACGGTGGTGGCCACGGGCGAGGGCGGCGCGCCGGTGCGGCTGCGCGACATCGCCCGCGTCGAGCTGGGCAGCCAGGACTACACGGTCAACGCCTACCTGAACAACCAGACGGCCACAGCCATCCCGCTGTTCCAGCGCCCCGGCTCCAACGCCCTGGCCACGGCCGATGCGGTGCGCGCCACGATGGAGGAGCTCTCCCGCTCCTTCCCGCCCGGGCTGCAATACAGCATCGTCTACGACACCACCCGCTTCATCGCGCAGTCGATGGAGGCGGTGCTGCACACCTTCGCCGAGGCGGTGCTGCTGGTCGTGGTCGTCGTCATCCTGTTCCTGCAATCCTGGCGCGCGGCGGTCATCCCGCTGCTGGCCATTCCGGTCTCCATCATCGGCACCTTCGCGGCGATGTCGGCGCTGGGGCTCTCGCTCAACACGCTGTCGATGTTCGGCCTGATCCTGGCCATCGGCATCGTCGTCGACGACGCCATCGTGGTGGTCGAGAATGTCGAGC
This sequence comes from Teichococcus aestuarii, assembly GCF_042651065.1. NCBI lineage: Bacteria > Pseudomonadati > Pseudomonadota > Alphaproteobacteria > Acetobacterales > Roseomonadaceae > Roseomonas > Teichococcus aestuarii. The sequence continues at coordinate 53,141 of NZ_JBHSCH010000010.1, read as the reverse complement.
GCCACCTGACGGACGGCATGCAGCCACGCGCGGCCGCCGAGCGCACCATGGACGAGGTGGGCTTCGCGCTGCTCGCCATCGCGCTGGTGCTCTGCGCGGTGTTCGTGCCCACGGCCTTCATCTCCGGCATCGCCGGCGCCTTCTACCAGCAATTCGCCGTCACCATCGCGGTGGCCACGCTGATCTCGGCGCTGGTCTCGCTCACCCTCTCGCCCGCCCTGGCGGCGCTGCTGCTGCGGCCGCACGCGCATGGCGCCGCCCCGACGGGCTGGCGCCGCTGGGCGGCGGCGCCCGTCGGGCTGTTCTTCCGCGGCTTCAACCGGATGTTCGACGCGCTCTCGCTCGGCTACGGCAACCTCACCCGCCGGCTGCTGCGCTTCTCGGCGCTGCTGCTGGTGCTCTATGCCGGGCTGCTGCTGGCCACCGGGCAGACCGTGCGCACCACCCCCACGGGCCTGATCCCGCCGCTGGACCGCGGCTACCTCATCGCCGCCTTCCAGCTTCCCCCCGGCGCCGCCCTTGCGCGCACGGATGCCGTGGTGCGCCGCGCCTCGGACACCGTGCTGAAGATCCCGGGCGTCGAGGGCGCGGTCGCCTTCGTCGGCTTCGACGGCGCCACCTTCACCAACGCGCCGAACAGCGGCGTCATCTTCATCACGCTCGAGCCCTTCGAGGAGTGCATCGCGCAGGGCCTCTCCTACGGCGCCATCCTGGGCGAGGTGCAGGCGCGCCTCGGGCAGGAGCGCGAGGCGATGGCCCTGGTCATCCCGCCCCCCTCGGTGCCCGGCATCGGCACCGGCGGCGGCTTCAAGCTCTATGTGCAGGACCGCACCGGGCAGGGGCCGCGCGCGCTGGAGCAGGCCACCAACCGCATCGTCGGCGCCGCCTTCCAGCGGCCCGAGATCGCCATGGCCTTCACCCTGTTCAACACCGCGACGCCGACGCTGCGCACCGAGGTGGACCGCAGCAAGGCGGAGATGCTGGGCGTGCCGGTCTCCCGCGTGGCGGAGACGCTCTCGGTCTATCTCGGCTCCTCCTTCGTCAACGACTTCAACATCCTCGGCCGCACCTACCGCGTCACCGCCCAGGCGGAGGAGGCGCAGCGCCTGACGCCACGCGACGTGGCGCTGCTGCGCACCCGCAACGATGACGGCCAGATGGTGCCGATCGGCGCGCTCGCCAGCTTCGCCGACGACACGGCGCCCTACCGCGTGCCGCGCTACAACCTCTACCCGGCGGCCGAGATCCAGGGCGCGGCGAAGCCCGGCATCTCCACCGGCCAGGCCATCGCCGCCATGGAGGCCGTGCTGGCCAGCGAGCTGCCCGAGGGCTTCGGCTTCGAGTGGACCGAGATCGCGCTGCAGGAGACCACGCAGGGCGACACGGCGCCGATCGCCTTCGGCCTGGCCGTGGTGTTCGTCTTCCTGCTGCTGGCGGCGATGTATGAGAGCTGGCTGCTGCCGCTGGCGGTGGTGCTGATTGCCCCCATGTCGGTGCTGGCGGCGCTGGCCGGCGTGGTCTGGCGCGGGCTCGACAACAACGTGCTGGTGCAGGTGGGGCTGGTGGTGCTGGTCGGCCTCGCCGCCAAGAACGCCATCCTGATCGTCGAGTTCGCCCGCGCGTCGGAGGCGGAGGGCATGACCCGCTGGCAGGCCGCCGAGGCCGCCGCCCGCACCCGCCTGCGGCCGATCCTGATGACCTCGCTCGCCTTCATCCTGGGCGTGCTGCCGCTGGCGGTGGCCACCGGCGCGGGCGCCGAGATGCGCCAGAGCCTGGGCACCGCCGTCTTCGCCGGCATGCTGGGGGTGACGGTCTTCGGCCTGGTGTTCACGCCGCTCTTCTACGTGGTGGCGCGCGCCATGGCCTCGCGGCAGCGCCGCGCCGCGGCGCCGGCGGGGGCGGCCGGCTAGCCTTGCCACGCCCCGGGGCGGCCCGTGACGGGCCGCCCCGGGGGCCTCCTGGCTCGGCAGCGGAATCGCCTACGCGGGGCTGGGCGCCACGGGGCTGCCGGCCTTCCTGCTGGTGCTGTTCGCGATGCCGGAGACCCGTGGCGGCGGCGGGGATGACGACTGAGCGGCGCCGCGCTCAGCCCTCCTCCTCCTCGAACATGTAGCGCTGCACGTAGAGGATGTGCGCGCGCATGGCGCCGCGGGCGGCGGCGCGGTCGCGCTGGCGCAGCGCGTCGATGATGGCGCGGTGCTGCCGTTGCAGCGCGGCGCGGCGGGCGGGCGTCGCGCCGCGCGCCTTCAGCGCCCCCCATTCGGCCTGCAGCCGCACCCGCGCCAGAGAGCGGGAAAGGGCCATCGCCGCGCGGTTGTGCGTGGCCACGGCGATGGCGTCGTGCAACGCACCGTCCCAGTGCTCGAAGGCGGCGAGGTCGGCGGCGGCCTCGGCCTGCTGCCAGCACGCCTCCATCCGCGCGAGGTCGGCCGGGCTGGCGCGGGCCACCGCCATCGCCACCAGCTCCGGCTCGAAGGCCAGGCGGCATTCCACCACCTCGGCCGGGCCGAAGGCCTCCGCCTGCTCCAGCGGCAGCGGCGGGCAGGCCGGCGCCGTCTCCGCCGCCGCCCCGGTGCGGAAGGTGCCGCGGCCGACATGGCGGTGGATCAGCCCCTCTGCCTCCAGCGCGTCCAGCGCGCGGCGCACCGTGTTCCGCGCCATGCCATACTGCGTGCCGAGCGCCCGCTCGGTGGGCAGCTTCTCGCCCGGCTGCCAGCGGCCGGCCTGCAGCGCCTGGGCGAGGCTGTGGCGCAGCCGCTCGGCGTCGCCACGCCCGCGCGGGGGGGAGAGGGCCTCGCTCACGCGCCGGCCCCGGCGGCTTGACGGGTCCGGAATGGCTGATCAATATGGATCATAATTGGATCAATATAAGCCTGATATTGGTTCAGTTCCAGAGAAAGGTTCCTGATGCGCCTCGCCACGCTGCTTGTCCAGGGTCGTCCTCTCGTTGCGCTGGTCAGCGCGGAAGGCGACCGCTTCCATCCCCTGGCCGAGGCCCTGCCGGGCCTGCCCGAGGCCGCCGCGCGGGACATGACGGCCGCCATCGCGCACCTGGCCGAGAGCGGCGCGCGCCCGGCGCCCTCCGGCCCCGGCCAGCCGCTGGACCCGGCCCTGCTGACCGCCCCCCTGCCCCGCCCGCCGCGCAACATCTTCTGCGTCGGCAAGAACTACCACGCCCATGCGCGGGAATTCGCCAGCAGCGGCTATGATTCCAGCGCCGCCGGGGCGGCCGACGCCATTCCCGCCGCGCCCATCATCTTCTCCAAGCCCTGGACCAGCATCTCGGGCCCCGCCGCCGACATCCCGCTGCTGCCCGGCCTCGATGGCGGGGTGGATTACGAGGCGGAGCTGGCGGTCGTCATCGGCCGGGGCGGCCGCGCCATCCCGAAGGCGCAGGCCATGGCGCATGTCTTCGGCTACACGGTGGTCAACGACGTCACGGCGCGGGACCTGCAGCAGACCCACAAGCAGTGGCTGCTGGGCAAGGGCATCGACGGCTTCTGCCCGATGGGCCCCTGGATCGTCACCGCCGACGCGGTGGAGGCCGGCGCGATGCGCGTCACCTGCACCGTCAATGGCGAGCCGCGCCAGGATGCCAGCACCGCCGACCTGATCTTCGACATCCCGACGCTGATCGAGACCATCTCGCGCAGCATGGCGCTGCTGCCGGGCGACGTCATCGCCACGGGCACGCCGGAGGGCGTCGGCATCGGCTTCAGGCCGCCGCGCTTCCTGCGCGAGGGCGACGTGGTGGAGTGCGCGATCAGCGGCATCGGCCGCATCCGCAACACGCTGCGCCGCGTGGCCTGAACCAAGCGCCTGCCCCGGCGGCCCAGGCCGCCGGACGCCAAGGCCCGGCCAAGGGCCAAGAAGAAGCCACCGGCCCAGCCGGGGAGAAAACCCGGGGAGGAAACGATGATGCTGCGACGACATCTCCTGGCCGGAGGCGCGGCCCTGTCCGCCGCCCGCCCCGCCCTTGCCCAGAACACCGGCGCCGCGGCGGAAGCCTATCCGTCCCGCGCCATCCAGATGGTGGTGGCCTTCCCGCCGGGCGGGCAGGCCGATGTCACGGCGCGGCCCGTGGCCGCTGCCCTGGAGAGCGCCTTTCGCCAGCCCGTGCCGGTGGTCAACCGCGCCGGCGCGGGGGGCATCGTCGGCACCGCCAGCGTGGCGCGGGCGCCGGCGGACGGCCACACGGCGCTGCTCGCCCTCTCCTCGCTCAGCGTGCTGCCGGAGGCGGAGCACATCCAGGGCCGCACCCCGGCCTACACCGTCGACCAATTTGCGCCAATTGCCCGCATCACCGCCGACCCCACGCTGCTGGTGGTGCCCGCCGGCGCGCCCTGGCAGAGCCTGGAAGAGTTCGTGGCCGATGCCAGGGGGCGGCCCGGCGCCATCACCTATGGCTCGGCCGGCAACTACTCCACCCTGCACGTCGCCATGGCGATGCTGACCGGCGCGGCGGGGCTCGACCTGCTGCACGTGCCCTTCCAGGGCGGCGGGCCGGCGCTGACCGCGCTGCTGTCCGGCACGCTGGACGCGCTGGCCTCCGGCCCCGGCCCGGTGCTGCCGCATCTGCGCGAGGGCCGGCTGCGCGCCCTGGCCTGCTGGGGGGCGCAGCGCATCCCCGGCTTCGAGACGGTGCCGACCTTCATCGAGCGCGGCTTCCCGGAGGTGGAGTTCTACATCTGGACCGGGCTGTTCGTGCCCGCCGCGACGCCGGAGCCGGTCCAGGCGCGGCTGCGCGGGGCGCTGCGCGCCGCCTGCGAGGGGCCGCAGCTGCGCCGCGCCCTGGAGGCCGCCGGCAGCCCCGTCGCCTACCAGGAGGGGGAGGCGTTCGCCCGCTTCTTCGCCGCCGACAATGCGCGGCTGATCCGCGCCGTGCAGCGCATCGGCAAGGTGGAGTAGGGCGCGCGGCATGGGGAGCGCTAGGGAGGCGGTCAGGGGGGCGCCCCGTGGCCTGCCATCTGCTAGACACCGCGCGGCCAGAACCTTCTCACCCTCCGGGCGCCGCTGCCCGGACGCCGCCGCGAGGACACCGCCATGCATCGCCGCACCCTGGCTCGGCTGAGCGCCGGCGCCCTCTCCCTGCCCTTCCTGCGCGGCGCCGGCGCGCGCGCCGCCGGTCCGGCGGTGCTGCGCATCGGCTGGCTGCGGGCGCCGAACGACATCACCACCGGCCGTGCCCGCGGCACGCTGGAACGGGCTGCCGCGGCGCAGGGCGCGCGCGTGGAATGGGCCGGCCCCTTCGCCGCCGCCGCCCCGGCGCTGGAGGCGCTGAACGCCGGCAGCATCGACATCACCGCCGGCAGCTCCCCCGCCTGCGTCACCGCGCTCTCGGCCGGCATCCCGATGCTGATCTTCGCCTGCCAGAAGATCGCGCCGGCGGCGGAGGGCATCCTGGTGCGGCAGGATTCGCCGGTCCGCACCCTGGCGGATCTGCGCGGGCGCAGCGTCGCGGTCAACCGCGGCGGCACGGGCGAATACCTGCTGGTGCGGGCGCTGGAGCGCGCGGGCATCGACCCCGCCGGCGTGCGCCGCGCCTATCTCAGCCCGAGCGACAGCGGCGCGGCCTTCGTCCAGGGCCATGTCGACGCCTGGGCCAGCTGGGACCCCTTCATCACCATCGCGCAGCGCAGCCACGGCGCGCGGGTGCTGGCCGACGGCGCCGCGATCGGCTCGGACAACGCGGTGACGCTGATGGCGCACAGCGACATGGCGGCGCACCGGCGGCCGCTGCTGCAGGCCGTCTTCGCCGCCTGCCGCGCGGACAATGACTGGGCCCAGGCCAACCCGGCCGAGGCCGGGCGGATCTGGACCGAGGCGATGGGCCTGCCGGAGGCGCTGGCCCCCGCCATCGGCGCCAACAACGCCGTGCCGATGCGGGCGCCGACCGAGGCCGATGTGGCGCAGATCGAGCGCATCGCCGACTGGTACGTGGCCAACCGCATCGTGCGGCGCCGGCCGGACATCGCCCCCGCCGTGGTGAGGCTGGAGGGCTGACAGCGGCAGCGCCGCGCTGGCCGCCTCCACCGGCCCTGCCGAGGGGGAGCGCCGGGCGATGCGGAGCACGCGGGATGGCGGCCCTGGCACCGCGGGGGCGGGCCGGCCCGCAGCCCGGCGCTGCCGGGTCCGCCGTTGCGGGGATGGCAAGGCCAGCCGCCGCCTCCCAGCCCGTCACAGGGATTTCCCGTGACAGAGATTTAATGCCCGACCGGTGACGCCGGAACGCCGGCTCGCGCCTTCATGCCATGTGCCTCCCCCGCTGGCGCAGGAACGGCGCCTTTCCGGATGCGGGCGCGGAACTTGGATGAGCCTGGATGCAGCATTTCAGCCAGAGCGCCGATACCCTGCTGCGTTTCGCTCTGGCGGCCATCGTCCTGGCGTTCGGCCTTGCCGTCGTGCTGCTCCTCGCCTGGCCCTTCACCACCCATGCGACGGGCCAGGGCAGGGTCGTGGCGCAGCCTGTCCAGTTCAGCCATGCCCACCATGTCGGCGGGCTGGGGCTGGATTGCCGCTACTGCCATGACACGGTGCAGCGCTCCCGCTTCGCCGGGCTGCCGCCGACCCACACCTGCATGACCTGCCATTCCCAGGTCTGGACGCAGGCGGAGATGCTGGCGCCGGTGCGCCGGAGCCTGGCGGAGAACCGGCCGCTGGCCTGGAAGCGCGTCCACGACCTGCCGGACTACGTGTTCTTCGACCACAGCGTGCATGTGGCCAATGGCGTCGGCTGCAGCACCTGCCATGGTGCGGTGCAGACCATGCAGCAGATCTCGCAGGCCGCGCCCCTGACGATGGAATGGTGCCTCGACTGCCACCGGAACCCGGCGCGCTGGCTGCGCGAGGAGGACCGGGTCTTCGACATGCAGTGGACGCCGCCGCCGGACCAGGCCGAGCGCGGCCGCCGCCTCCTGGCGCATTACGGCATCCGCGCCGAGCACCTGACGGATTGCTCGCGATGCCACCGCTGACGCCGCCGCTCGGCCGCCGCCAGGCCGCCCTCGGGCTGCTCGCCTCGGCCCTGGCGCTGACGGGGTGTGGCGAGCCGGAGCAGGAGATCCTGCCCTACGTGCTGCAGCCGGAGGGCGTGACGCCGGGGGTGCCGCGGCACTTCGCCACCAGCCTGACCCTGAACGGCTATGCGCGCGGCGTGGTGGCCACCGTCTTCGAGGGCCGGCCGGTGAAGCTGGAGGGCAACCCGCTGCACCCGGCCAGCCTGGGCGCCACGGATGCCTTCACCGAGGCCGCCATCCTCTCCCTCTACGATCCCGACCGCTCCCGCGCCGTGCGGCAGGGCGGGCGGGTGAGCAGCTGGGACGCCGCCCTGCAGGCCCTGCTGCCGCGGCTGCGGGCGCTGGAGGCCTCGGGCGGCGCCGGGCTGCGGCTGCTGACGGGCCATCTCACCTCGCCCACCCTGCTGCGGCTGATCGGCGCCCTGCGGCAGCGTTTCCCCGCCCTGCACTGGCACGCGCACGAGCCGGTGGGCGAGGAACACGCTCTCGCCGGCGCCGCCCTGGCCTTCGGCGCCCCACTGGTGGCGCGGCCACGGCCGGAGGCGGCGCGGGTGATCCTCTCGCTGGAGGCCGACCCGCTGGGGCCGGGCCCGGACCAGATCCACCACGCCCGCGCCTTCGCCGCCCGCCGCACCGCGCGGCGCGGACGGGACGAGCCCTTCGCCCGACTCTACGCGCTGGAATCCGGCCTCTCCGTCACGGGCGCCAAGGCGGACCACCGGCTGGCGCTGCCCCCCGCCGGGGTGCGGGACGTGCTGGTGGCGCTGGCGGCGCGGCTCGGGGCCGGCCTGCCCGCCCCGGCGCTGCCGCCCGAGGCGGCGCGCTTCCTCGACGCCCTGGCGGATGACCTCGCCGCCGCGCCGGGCGCGGCGCTGGTGCTGGCCGGCCCCTGGACGCCGCCCGAATGGCAGGCCCTCGTCCACTGGATCAACGACCGGCTGGACGCGCCGATCGACTGGCTGGCGCCCCCGCCCGAACAGCCCGAGGACCTGCCCGCCCTGGCCGCGGCGCTGCGGCAGGGCGAGGCCGGGATGCTGGTCATCCTCGGCGCCAACCCGGCCTATGACGCGCCGGCCGATCTCGGCTTCGCCGGCCTGCTGCGGGAGAGCGCGGCCTTCACCCTGCATCTCGGCCCCTGGCGGGACGAGACGGCCGCGCTCTGCCAGTGGCACCTGCCCGGGCATCATCCGCTGGAGGACTGGTCCGACGCGCGGGCGCCGGACGGCACGGCCAGCATCGCCCAGCCGCTGATCCGGCCGCTCTACGGCACCCGCCCGGCGGCCTGGCTGCTGGGGGCGATGGCGGGGCGGCTCGACCTCGACGGCCACACGGCCCTGCGCGAGACCTGGGCGGCGCGATGGCCCGCCGGCAGCTTCGAGGCCCATTGGCGGCAGGCGCTGCATGACGGCGTGGTGGCGGGCAGCGCCGCGCCCCCCCTGCCGCGCCCGGTGCCCCGTGCCCCGGCGCTCCCGCCCGCCCCGGACGGGGCGTTGACCCTGCTGCTGCGGCCGGACCCCATGCTGTGGGACGGGCGCTTCGCCAACAATCCCTGGCTGCAGGAATGCCCGAAGCCGCTCACCCGCCAGGTCTGGGGCAATGCCGCGCTGATGGCGCCCGCCGAGGCGGCGCGGCACGGCCTGGCCGAGGGCGACGTGGCACGGCTGCGGCTCGGCGGGCGCTCGCTGGAGGTGCCGGTGCTGCCGCAGCCGGGCATGGCGCCGGGGGTGGTGCTGCTGCATCTCGGCCATGGCCGCCGCCGCGCCGGCGCCATCGGCGACGCGGTGGGGGCGGATGCCTATGCGCTGCGGCAGGGCGCCGCCTGGTCGGCGCCCGGGGTCACGCTCGAGCGCGCCGGGCGCCGCGAGGCGGTGCTGCGGCTGCAGGACATGCACCGGCTGGAGGGAGAGGCGGAGACGCTGCTGCCGGCGATGATGCTGGAGCAGTTCCGCGCCCGCGCCGCCGCCCCGCCCGTGGAGGAGCCGCCGCCCCCCAGCCTCTACCCGCCCGCCCTGCCCGCCGGCACGCCGGCCTGGGCCATGGTGATCGACACCACCCTCTGCATCGGCTGCAACGCCTGCATCACCGCCTGCCAGGCGGAGAACAACATCCCCGTGGTCGGGCCGGAGGAGGTGGCGCGCGGCCGCGACATGCACTGGCTGCGCATCGACACCTACAGCCACGGGCCGGAGGACAGGCCGCGCCCCGGCTTCCAGCCCGTGCCCTGCATGCATTGCGAGGCCGCGCCCTGCGAGCCGGTCTGCCCCGTCGCCGCCTCGGTGCACGATGCGGAGGGGCTGAACGTGCAGGTCTACAACCGCTGCGTCGGCACCCGCTTCTGCCAGGGCAACTGCCCCTACAAGGTGCGGCGCTTCAACTTCCACGGCTATGCCGACGGGCAGGAATACGCCAACCAGGGCGCGCCCGTGGTGGCGGCGCAGCGCAACCCGGAGGTCTCGGTGCGCGTGCGCGGGGTGATGGAGAAATGCACCTACTGCACCCAGCGCATCAGCGCCGCCCGGCGTGCCGCGGAACGCGAGGGCCGCGCCCTGCGCGAGGGCGAGGTGCGCACCGCCTGCCAGTCCGCCTGCCCGACCACGGCCATCATCTTCGGCGACCTGCGCCAGGAGGGCGCCGCCGTCGCCGCGCTGCGGCGGGAGCCGCAGCACTACGCGCTGCTCGGCCATCTCGGCACGCGGCCGCGCACCACCTATCTGGCGCAGATCCGCAACCCCAACCCGGCGCTGGAGGACCCCGGGGCATGAGCGCCGGGCCGGAGGAGGCGCTGCTGCCCCGCGGCACCAGCTACGGCGCGCTGGTCGGGCTGGTGGCGGACCCGCTGATGCGGCGCCGCGCCGGGCGCCCCTGGCGCATCGCCTTCGCCGTCTCGGGCATGCTGACGCTGCTGCTCGCGGGCTGCACCGCCTGGCTGTTCCTGCGCGGCATCGGCATCCTCGGCAACAACACCGCCGTGGTCTGGGGCTTCCCGATCGCCAACTACGTCTGGTGGATCGGCATCGGCAATGCCGGCACCTTCATCTCGGCGGCGCTGCTGCTGACGCGGCAGCCCTGGCGGGCGGCCATCAACCGCTTCGCGGAGGCGATGACGCTGTTCGCGGTGGGCATCGCCGGGCTGTTCCCCATCCTGCATCTGGGGCGGCCGCACTACGCGCTGTGGCTGACCCCCTACCCCAACACCCAGGGCCTCTGGCCGCAGTGGCGCAGCGCGCTGGTGTGGGATTTCGCGGCCATCGTCAGCTACCTGACGTTCTCGCTGATGTTCTTCTATCTCGGCCTGATCCCGGACCTGGCGACGCTGCGCGACCGCGCGCAGAGCCGCGCCGGCCAGGTGATCTACGGCGTGCTGGCGCTGGGCTGGCGCGGCTCGGCCCGCCACTGGCACCTGCACGACACGCTCTACCGCACCCTGGCGGCGATGGCCCTGCCGCTCGTCGTCTCGGTGCACAGCGTGGCGGCGATGGATTTCTCCGCCAGCCTGATGCCCGGCTGGCAGGAGACGATCTTCCCGCCCTACTTCGTGGTCGGCGCGCTGTTCTCCGGCTTCGGCATAGTGGTGGTGCTGGCGGCGCTGATCCGCTGGGGCCTGGGCCTGCAGGCGATCATCACGCCGCGGCACTTCGCGGTCATGGGCAAGGTGCTGCTCGCCGGCTCGCTCGGCATGGCGCTGTGCTACGGCACCGAATGGTTCTCCGCGTGGCAGGCGGAGGATCGGGCGGAACGCGAGCATCTGCGCGCGCTCTTCACCGGCCCCTACGCGCCTCTCTACTTCGCCATGCTCGGCTGCAACCTGCTCGTGCCGCAGCTGCTGTGGTCAGGCCGCCTGCGCGGCAGCATCCCCGCCGTGGTAGGCGTCGCGGTGGTGCTGAACATCGGCATGTGGCTGGAGCGCGTGCTGATCATCTGGAACACCCTGTCGCACGGGCACCTGCCCTCGATGCATGGCGTGTTCTCTCCCACTCTCTGGGACTGGCTGATCCTGGCCGGCTCGCTCGGCTTCTTCGCCTTCCTGATGCTGGGCTTCGCGCGGCTGCTGCCGGCCGTCGCCATGCACGACATGGGCAAGCTGCTGCGGCGGCAGCGGAGCGGCGCATGAGCGGCCTGCTGCTGGCCGAGTTCCGCGACCCGGAGACGCTGGTGGCGGCGGCGCGGCGGGCGCGGCAGGCCGGGCTGCGCGGGCTGGACGCGCACACCCCCTTCTCCGTGCCCGAGCTGGCCGAGGCGCTGGCCCTGCCCCGCCCCCGCCTGCGCCCCGTGATGCTGGGGGCGGGGCTGGCGGCGGCCGCGCTGGTCTATGCCTTGTGCTGGTACAGCGCCGTGATCGGCTATCCGCTGAACCTCGGCGGCCGGCCGCTGAACAGCTGGCCCACCTTCCTGGTGCTGAGCTTCGAGGGCGGGGTGCTGGCGGCCAGCGTCGCCGGCTTCCTCGGCTTCTTCCTCGGCACCGGCCTGCCGCGCCTGCACCACCCGGTCTTCGCCGCACGCGGCTTCGCGCGCGCCAGCCAGGACGGCTTCTTCCTGGCGGTGGACGAGCCGGGCCTGGAGCCGGCGCGGCTGGCGGCGCTGCTGGACGGGCTCGGCCCCCTCTCCGTGCGGGCGGTGGAGCCGTGAGGGCCGCCGCCTGCGCCCTGCTGCTGCTCGCCGGCTGCAAGCTGGACATGGCGCAGCAGCGGCGGCTCGACACCTATGAGCGCAGCGGCCTGTGGCAGGACGGCACCACCGCCCGCCCGCCGCCGGAGGGCGTGGTGGCGCAGGGCGACCTGGCGCGGGAGGCCGCCGCCGCCACGCCGCCGCCCGCGACCCCCGCCCTGCTGGCGCGGGGGGAGGCGCAGTACGCCATCTTCTGCACCCCCTGCCACGGCGCCGCCGGCGCGGGCGACGGCATGATCGTCCGCCACGGCTTCCCCGCCCCGCCCAGCTACCACACGGCCCGCCTGCGCGCCGCGCCCGCCCGGCACTTCTACGACGTGATCGGCGATGGCTACGGCATCATGTACGGCTATGGCGACCGGCTGGCGCCGCCCGACCGCTGGGCGGTGGTGGCCTATATCCGCGCCCTGCAGCTCTCCCGCCTGCCGCGGGCGGCGGAGGCCGCCCCGTGAGGCCGCCCCCCTGGCAGGGGCCGGCGCTGCCCCTCGGGCTTTGCGGCACGGCGGTGCTGGGGCTGGCCCTCCTGCTGTGGCCCGCGGCACGGCCCGCCCTGGCGGCGGGCTGGCTGGCGGCGCTGCTGTTCTGGCTGGGCATCGCGCTCGGGGCGCTGGCGCTGCTGGCCATCCATGCCCTGACCGGCGGGCGCTGGGGCACGGCGCTGCGGCCCGTGCTGGCACCGGCCGCGGGCAGCCTGCCCCTGTTCCTGCCGCTGGCCCTGCCCCTGCTGCTCAGCCTCGGCGTGCTCTACCCCTGGGTGGCGGAGCCGGAGCTCGCCGGCCATCCGGATGTAGCGCGGCTTTATCTCAACGCTGCCGGCTTCATCCTCCGCACGGGGCTGGCCTTGCTGCTGTGGTCGGCCCTGGCCTGGCTGCTGCTCCGGCTGGAGCAGGGCCCGGCGCGGCAGGGCGTTGCCGCGCTCGGCCTCGTCCTGCACGGCGTGGCGGTGACGCTGCTCGGCTTCGACTGGGTGCTGTCCCTGGCGCCGCACTTCCATTCCACCGCCTTCGGCCTGTCGCTGCTGGTCTCGCAGCTGCTGGCCGCGCTGGCCTGGGCGGCGCTGTGCCGCGGCACGGGGGAGGATGCGGCGGCCGATCTCGGTGGCCTGCTGCTGGCGGCGGTGCTGGGCGCGCTCTATCTCGGCTTCAGCCAGTATCTCGTCATCTGGTACGGCAACCTGCCGCACAAGGCCGCGTGGTACCTGGCGCGCCAGGCATCCCCCTGGCTCTGGCTGGAAGCCCTGTCGCTGCTGCTCTCCGGCCTGCTGCCGCTGCTGGTGCTGCTGCCGGGCGGCCTGCGCCGCAGCCCGGCGGCGCAGGCGCGGCTGGCGCCCTGGCTGCTGGCGGGGCTGTCGCTGCACCACGCCTGGCTGGTGGCGCCGGCGGCGGGGCCGTGGAGCCTGCCGGCCGCCGCCCTTGCCATGTTGTCCATGGGTGGGCTGTGGCTCGGCCTGGCCTACCGGCCGCTGGCGGCATGGCTGGCCCCCGCCCCGCAGGGACGGGCGGCATGAGCAATCCCCTGGAACGGCGCGAGACGCTGGCGCTGCGGTCCTGGGCCATCCTGGGCGTCGGGCTGGGCACGGCGGCCTTCCTGGCGCTGGTGATGGCCGGGCTGTTCCTCCTCTACCGCTGGGCGCAGGCGCCGGAGCGCTACAGCCCGCCCGAGCGCTTCGCGCCGCCGCGGCTGGAGACCGACCCCGCCGCCGCGCTGCGCGACTTCCGGGCCGCGCAAGCCGCCCAGCTCGAGGCCGGCGACGATCCGCCGCGCCGCGCGGTGGCCGAGGCGATGGCGCTCATCGCCGCACGGGGCGCGGCGGCCTACGACCCGCTGGAGCCGCCCGCCGCGCCGCCGCCGCCCACCCGGCGGGAGGCCGCGCCATGAGGCGGCTGGCCGGGGCGGCTTTGCTGGCGGCGCGGCTGGCGGCGCTGCTGCCGGGCGGCGCCCGGGCCGCGCTGACGGAGGCGCAACTGGCCGGGGTGGCCTTGCACCCGCCACCCGGGGCCGCGCTGCCGCCAGGGCTGGCCCTGCGCGACGAGGCCGGGCACCCGGTGCGGGCGGGCGCGGCGCAGCAGGACCGCCCGGCCGTGCTGGTCTTCGCCGACTACACCTGCACCGTGCTCTGCGGCACGGCGCTGGGGCTTGCCGCCGCCGCCCTGGCCGAGACCGGGCTGCGCGCCGGCGCGGATTACACGGTGCTGGCGCTCGGGCTCGACCCGAAGGACGGCCCCGCCGCGGCCGCCGCCATGAAGGCGCTGCACTTCCCCGCCGCCCCTGCCGGCGCCGTGCGCTTCCTGGGCGGCGACGCGGCGGCGCTGCAGGCCGCGCGCTCCGCCTTCGGCTACGAGGCCCGCTACGACGCGGAGACCGACAGCTACGCGCACCCCCTGGGAGTTCTGGTGCTGGCGCCGGACGGGCGGCTCTCCCGCGTGCTGGGCGGGCTGGCGCTGGACCCGCCCGCCCTGCGCCTGGCGCTGGTGGAGGCGGCGGAGGGGCGGCTGGGCAGCCTCGGCGAGCGGCTGCGCCTGTTCTGCTACGGCTTCGACGCGGCGCGGGGGGTCTGGACCGCTTGGATCCGACGCGTGCTGATGCTGGGCAGCGTGGCGACGAGCCTGGCGCTCGGCGGCTTCATGCTCTGGGCGCTGCGGCGGGAGCGGCGGGCATGAGCGGCATCGCCTTCTGGCCCCCGGCGGCGTCGGAGGTGGCGGCGGGGGTGGACGCCATCGTCATCGCCATGCTGGCGATCAGCGGCGCCATCGTGCTGCTGGTGGCGGCGCTGCTGCTGGGCTTCGCCATCCGCTACCGGCGCGGCTCGGCGGCGCGGCGCGGCGAGCTGCCGGAGCTGATCCAGAAGGAGGTCGAGGTCGGCTGGACCGCCGCGACCGCCTTCCTGGCGATGTTCCTGTTCGCCTGGGCCAGCATCGCCGTGCTCGGCGGGCAGCGCGGCGACCCGGACGCGCTGGAGATCCACATCCTGGCCCGGCAATGGATGTGGAAGGCCCGCCACCCGGACGGGGCGCGGGAGATCGACGCGCTGCACCTGCCGCGGGGCGAGCCGGTGCGCCTGGTGATGCGCTCGGAAGACGTGATCCATTCCTTCTACGTGCCCGCCTTCCGCCTGAAGCAGGACGTGCTGCCGGGGCGGATGACGCAGCTTTCCCTGAAGCCGACGCAGACCGGCGAGTTCCCGCTGTTCTGCGCCGAGTATTGCGGCACCCTGCATTCGCGCATGCTGGGCAAGGTGGTCGTCATGGAGCCGGAGGATTATGCGCGCTGGCGGGCCGCCCAGCCCCAGGCCGACGACTTGGCGCGGGAAGGCCGGGCGCTGTTCGAGAGCGTCGGCTGCTCCGGCTGCCACGCGCCCGCCTCGCGCGTCCACGCGCCGGAGCTGCGCGGCCTCTACGGCCGGCAGGTCGCCCTGGCCGATGGCAGCGTCCGCCGCGCGGACGAGGCCTATCTGCGCGATTCCATCCTCCAGCCGCGCCGCGACATCGCGGCCGGCTACGAGCCGGTCATGCCGCCCTTCGCCGGCATCCTCGGCGAGGGGGAGCTGCAGGCCATCCTGGCCTACCTGATGTCCATGCCGGCGCGGGGCGCGTCTCCCGGGGAGCCACGAAACATGAGCAGCGAGCCGTGAGCGAGCTGGCGGCGGGCCGTGTCCGCCCGGCGGAGGGGCCGGCCGAACCCTGGCCCGACAACTACCTGACGGCGGAGCAGGGCCTCGGCTCCTGGCTGCTGACGACCGACCACAAGCGCATCGCGCTGCTCTACATGGCCACGCTGCTGGCCTTCTTCGTCATCGGCGGCTTCGGCGCGGTGATGATCCGGCTGGAGCTGTTCACGCCCGGGCAGGACCTGATGACGGCCGACGCCTACAACCGCATGTTCACCCTGCACGGCACGGTGATGGTGTGGTTCTTCCTGGTCCCCTCCATCCCGAACACGCTGGGCAACTTCCTGCTGCCGCTGATGATCGGCGCGCGCGACCTGGCCTTCCCGCGCGTGAACCTGCTGAGCTGGTACCTGTTCGTGGGCGCGGGCCTGCTGCTGGTGGTGGCGCTGGTGGCGGGCGGGGTGGACACGGGCTGGACCTTCTACACGCCCTTCTCCACCATGTTCTCCAACGGCTACGTGCTGCTGGCGGCGCTGGCGGTCATCCTGGCGGGGTTCTCCTCCATCGCCACGGGGCTGAACTTCATCGCCACGGTGCACCTGCTGCGGGCGCCGGGGATGCACTGGTTCCGGCTGCCGCTGCTGGTCTGGGCGCTCTACGGCACCTCGGTGGTGATGGTGCTGGCGACGCCGGTGCTGGCCGCCTCGCTGCTGCTGATCGTGGCCGAGCGCGCCTTCGGCCTGCCGGTCTTCGACCCGGCCCAGGGCGGCGACCCGCTGCTGTTCCAGCACCTGTTCTGGTTCTACAGCCACCCGGCGGTGTACATCATGATCCTGCCCTCCTTCGGCGTGATCAGCGAGATCGTCACCTGCTTCGCGCGGCGCCGCATCTTCGGCTACACCTTCATGGTCTACGCCATCCTCTGGATCGCGGTGGTGGGCTTCCTGGTCTGGGGGCACCACATGTTCGTCTCCGGCCAGTCGCTCTTCGCCAGCCTGGTCTTCTCCTTCCTGTCCTTCGTCATCGCCGTGCCCTCGGCCATCAAGGTCTTCAACTGGACCTTCACCCTCTACCGCGGCCAGATCACCTTCGAGGCGCCGATGCTCTACGCCCTCGGCTTCATAGGGCTGTTCACGCTGGGCGGGCTGACCGGGCTGTTCCTGGCCGCCATCCCGATCGACGTGCACGTGACGGACACCTACTTCGTGGTGGCGCATTTCCACTTCATCATGGTGGGCGGCGCGGTGACGGCGCTGTATGGCGGCCTCTCCTTCTGGTGGCCCAAGATCACCGGGCGGCTCTACCCGGAGGGCTGGGCGCGCTTCGCCGCCATCCTGATGTTCTTCGGCTTCGCCTTCACCTTCTTCCCCATGTTCGTCATGGGCTTCGCCGGCATGCCGCGGCGCTACGCCGCCTATCCGCCCGAGTTCCAGATCTGGCACGTCATGTCCTCCTGCGGCGCGGTGCTGCTGGCGGCGGCCTACCTGCTGCCGATGGCCTATCTCACCTTCTCGCTGTTCCGCGGCGCGCGGGCGACCGACGACCCGTGGGATGCCACGGGCCTCGAATGGCGCACCGCCTCGCCGCCGCCGCGCGGGAATTTCGGCGTGCTGCCGGTGGTGGCGGAGGGCCCCTATCTCTACCACCCCGAGGCGGAGGGCCCGCACCATTCCGAGCGGGAGCCGCACCAGAACCAGGGCGGCAACCTGTGAGCGGCGGGGCGCTGCGCGAGCCGTGGCACAGCCTGCGCCGCCAGCGCGAGGCGGCCAGCTTCGGCATGTGGCTGTTCCTGGCCAGCGAGGCCCTGCTGTTCGGCGGGCTGATCCTGGCCTTCATCGCCACGCGCTGGTTCCATCCGGCGGCCTTCGCCGCGGCCGGGCGCGAGGCCGACATCGTCTATGGCACGGCCAACACGCTGCTGCTGCTGACCAGCAGCCTGACGATGGCGGTCGGCGCCCAGGCGGCGCGGGCCGAGCTGCCGCAACTGGCGGGCCGGGCGCTCGGGCTGACCCTGGCGCTGGGCCTGGCCTTCCTGTGCCTGAAGGGGCTGGAATGGCGCACCGACCTGGCGAAGGGGCTCTGGCCCGGCCCCGGCTTCGCGCTGGAGCAGCCGGCGGCGCGGGTCGCCTTCGCCTTCTACTGGCTGCTGACCGGGCTGCACGGGCTGCACCTGCTGGGCGGCCTCTCCGCCATCGCCTGGCTGGCCGGCCAGGCGGTGCTGGGCCGCCGCCCCTGGCGCAGCCCGGCCTTCGAGGCGGCGGCGCTGTACTGGCACCTGATCGACGTGGTGTGGGTGTTTCTCTACCCGCTGCTCTATCTCGACGGGCGCGCGGCATGAGCGGGCGCTCGAGCAGGCGGTCGAGCAAGCGCTCCCTGGGGGAAGCCACGCCGCGCAGCGCCGGGGCCATCCTGGCGCGCAGCCTGCCGGTGTGGCTGGTTCTGGTGGGGCTGGCCCTGGCCAGCTGCGCCCTGGCCTACCTGCCGATGGGCCGGTGGAACATGGCCGTGAGCCTTGGCATCGCCGCCGCCAAGATGCTGCTGATCGGCCTGTTCTTCATGCATCTGCGCCGCCCCGATCCGCTGCTGCGGCTGGCGGGCGGGGCCTGGCTGCTCTGGGTGGGGTTCCTGGCCGCACTGGTCTTCGCCGACCAGGCCACGCGCGCGCCGCTGACCCAGCCGGAGCACATGGAAGACAGGACGATGGAGCCGCCGGAGACTGCGGGCGGCCGCTCCGGCTTCTAGAGCAGATCGCAAGCAGGCTGCTTCGCCTGCTCGCGCGAGAATGCTCGTGAAAGCAATGAGCCAGAGCCTTCTCCGCGCGCCGGTGCGAACGGGAAAGGCCCTGGCCGGCCCCCCGCCCCGCCCTCCGCCGGGGCGGGGGGCCGGGTGCGGTTCAGCCCCGCATGAAGGCCAGCAGGTCGGCGTTGATGATATCGGCATGGGTGGTGCACATGCCGTGCGACAGGCCGGGATAGGTCTTGAGCGCGCCGTGCTTCAGCAGCCGGATGGCAAGCAGGGCGGAATCCGCGATCGGCACGATCTGGTCGTCCTCGCCATGCATGACCAGCACGGGCACGTCGATCGCCTGGAGGTCCTCGGTGAAATCGGTTTCCGAGAAGGCCTGGATGCAGTCGTAATGCGCCTTGGCGCCGCCCATCATGCCCTGGCGCCACCAATTGTCGACCACGCCCGGGGAGACCTTCGCGTCGGGGCGGTTGAAACCGTAGAAGGGGCCCGCCGGGATGTCGCGGAAGAACTGCGCCCGGTTCGCGACGAGGGCGGCGCGGAAGCCGTCGAACACCTCGAGCGGCAGGCCGCCCGGGTTCTTCTCGCTCCTGACCATCACCGGCGGCACGGCGCCGATCAGCACCGCCTTGGCCACGCGGCCGCCGCCGCCATGCCGCGCCACGTAGCGCGCCACCTCGCCGCCGCCGGTGGAGTGCCCGACATGGATGGCGTCGCGCAGGTCCAGATGCGCCGCCAGCGCGGCGACATCGGCCGCGTAGGTGTCCATCTCGTTGCCGCTGTCGGTCTGGGTGGAGCGGCCATGGCCCCGGCGGTCATGCGCGACGACGCGGTAGCCCTGCGCCAGGAAGAACAGCATCTGCGCGTCCCAGTCGTCGCTGCTCAGCGGCCAGCCATGGTGGAAGACCACCGGCTGCCCGCTGCCCCAGTCCTTGTAGAAGATCTCGGTGCCATCCGCGGTGGTGAAGGTGGTCATCGTTCTGGCTCCTGCGTGGATCGGATCGTCGTGCCCGGCTGGCCACCGTGATCGTCCGCAGGCTGCGGCGATGGTGCGTCCCGTGGCGTGGCCGTCATGCGCGCCATCTATCGGCCTTGCGGGGGGAAAATTCTTGTCCATTCCGGCGCTTCCCTGGGCCGCCGGCCACGGGCGCTCCCCCCTTGCCGGCCCCCCTTGCCGGCTCATCGCCCGCATCGCCGGGCCGCCTTCCGTGGGAGGCGGCCCGGCACCGGCGCGGCGCCCTCAGCCGCCGAAGCCCTCCAGCACGATCTTGCCGCGCGCCTTGCCGCTCTCGATCAGCGCGTGCGCGCGCCTCAGGTTGGCGGCGTTGATGGGGCCCATATGCTCGGCCAGGGTGGTGCGCAGCGTGCCCTCGTCCACCAGCCGCGCCACCTCGTTGAGCAGCTTGCCCTGCTCGTCCATGTCGGCCGTCTGGAACAGGGAGCGGGTGAACATCAGCTCCCAATGGATGGAGACGGATTTCCGCTTGAAGCGGTTCACGTCCAGCGTCTCCGGGTCGTCGATCAGGGCGAAGCGGCCCTGCGGCGCGATCAGCTCGGCGATCTCGGCCAGGTGCTGGTGCGTTTCCGTGGTCGAGAAGACGAAGGCGGGCGCGCCGATGCCGAGCGCCGCCACCTGCGCCGCCAGGGGCTGGCGGTGGTCCAGCACATGGTGCGCGCCCATCTCCCGCACCCAGGCCTGGGTCTCGGGGCGGGAGGCCGTGGCGATGACGGTGAGGTCCGTCAGCCGGCGGGCCAGCTGCACGGCGATGGAGCCGACGCCGCCCGCCCCACCGATGATCAGGATGGCGTGGCCGGCGCCGGGCACCGGGCGCGCCACCTCCAGCCGGTGGAACAGCGCCTCCCAGGCGGTGAGGGCGGTCAGCGGCAGGGCCGCCGCCTCGGCGTCGGACAAGCTGGCGGGCTTGCGGCCGACGATCCGCTCATCCACCAGGTGAAACTCGCTGTTGGTGCCGGGGCGGATGATCGAGCCGGCATAGGCCACGGCGTCCCCGGGCCGGAACAAGCTGGCCTCCGGACCCGCGGCGACCACGGTGCCGACGGCGTCCCAGCCCAGCACCTTCCACTGGCCGGCCTCGGCCGAGGCGCTGCGGCGGACCTTGGTGTCCACCGGGTTCACCGACACGGCCCGCACCTGCACCAGCAGGTCCCGCCCCGTCGGCTCGGGGCGCGGCAGCTCGATATCCTGCAACGACTCCGGGCGGTCGATGGCGCCGGCGGTCTGGTAGGCGATGGCCTTCATGGGGCTGCTCCTCGCAATGCTTCTGGCCGGAAGGTAAGGTTCCGGCGCTTCACGTCGATACGCACAAGCACCGCCCCTAGTGTCGAGATGGATACCGCCCATGGCCAAGCCCCGCCATTCCCGGCTGGACTGCAACCCCGGCTGCCCGGTGGAGGCGGCCGTCAGCCTGATCGACGGCAAGTGGAAATGCGTCATCCTGTTCCACCTGCTCGAAGGCACGATGCGCTTCAACGAGATGCGCCGGCGGCTGCCCGGCGTCACGCAGCGCACGCTGACCAACCAGCTGCGCGAGCTGGAGCAGGACGGGCTGGTCACCCGCACCGTCTATGCCCAGGTGCCGCCCAAGGTGGAATACAACCTCTCGCCGCTCGGCCGCACGCTGGAGCCGGTCCTCGGCGCCCTGAAGCGATGGGGCGACGCGCATATCGGCCTGTTCGGCGGCAGCGCACCCAAGCCTGCGCCGGAGAGGGCCGCCAGGGCGGGGCACCCCTGAGCCGCAGCGGGCAGGCGGGGCAGCCCTTGCCAATCGCGAATTGGTCGCATTATCACATCTGCGGCCAAGCGTGGGCCTGCGCGGGGCACGGCAGGCCCACGCCTAGCCGCCCGCCTTCCCCAGGCCCCGCCCCGGCACCGCGCCAAGGACTGACCATGACCCGTGACCATGCCGCCGGTGCACCGCCCCCGCAGAAGGACAGGGTCCTGCTGGCGCTGATGGCCACCACCTTCTCCGGCAGCATGGCGATGATGGCCTTCGTCGCCCTCATCGGCCCCATCGCGCGGGTGGCGGGGCTGGCGCCGTGGCAGGCCGGCATGGCCGTCTCCGCCTCGGGCGTCATGTGGATGCTGGGCGCGCGCCCCTGGGGCCTGGCCAGCGACCGGCACGGCCGCCGGCCGGTGCTGCTGGTCGGCGCCCTGGGCTTCACCCTCTCCTACTGGGCGCTGTGCCTGATGATCGACGCGACGCTGCGCTGGGAGTTGCCGGAGGGCCTGGCCTTCCTCGGGCTGGCCCTGGGCCGCGCCTTGGTCGGCGGCACCTACGCGGCCATTCCCGCCGCCAGCGGCGCGCTGATCGCCGACCGGGTGCCGCCCGAGCGCCGGGCGGCGGCGATGGCCCTGCTCGGCACCGGCAGCGGCGCGGGGCTGGTGGTCGGGCCGGCGCTGGCGGCGCTGCTGGCCCAGTACGGGCTGAGCGTGCCGCTGCTCTTCACGGCGGCCCTGCCGCCCCTGGCGCTGCTGGTGCTGTGGCGGCTGGTGCCGGCGCAGCCCGCGCAGCCGCGCCCGCCGCGCAAGGCGCTGCCGCTGTGGGACCCGCGGCTGCGCCACCCGCTCCTCACCGGCTTCACCGCCATGTTCAGCGTGGCCATCGCGCAGGTCACCATCGGCTTCTACGCGCTGGACCGCCTCGGCCTGGCGCCCGACGCGGCGGCGGAGGCGGCGGGCACGGCGCTGATGCTGGTGGGCCTCGCCCTGGTGCTGTCGCAGGCCCTGGCCACGCGGCTCCGCATCGCCCCGGCGCGGATGATCGGCCTCGGCACGCTGGTCGCGGCGGCCGGCTTCGGCAGCGTCGCGCTCGCCACCCAGGGCTGGATGCTGGGGGCCTGCTACTTCGTGGCGGCGGCCGGCATGGGCTGGGTGTTCCCCGCCTTCTCGGCGATGGTCGCCAACGCCGTGGGGCCGCAGGAGCAGGGCGGCGCGGCCGGCGCGGCTGGCGCGGCGCAGGGCCTCGGCATGGTTCTGGGGCCGGTGGCCGGAAGCCTGCTCTACACGCTCGGCCACAGCCTGCCCTACCTGCTGGTGGCGCTGATGCTGCTGGCCGTCTCGCTCTCCATGTGGGGGCGGCCGGCCGCAACCATGGCCGCGCCCGGCCCGCGCTGACGCGCCCTTCCCCTGCCATCTCCCCCAGCCCAGCGGAGCCAAACGCCTTGCAGCACCTGAGCGAACGTCTCGCGGCCCGGCAGCAGGATCTCGCCGCCTTCCGCCACGACCTGCACCGCCACCCCGAGATGGGCTTCGAGGAACGGCGCACGGCGGCGCGCGTCGCCGCCCGGCTGCGCGCCTGCGGCATCGCGGTGGAGGAGGGGCTGGCGGGCACCGGCGTCGTCGGCACGCTGCGCGGGCGCCGGCCGGGGCCGCGCAGCATCGCGCTGCGCGCCGACATGGACGCCCTGCCGATCCAGGAGGCCACCGGCCTGCCCTATGCCTCGGCCACGCCCGGGGTGATGCATGCCTGCGGGCATGACGGGCACACCACCATGCTGCTCGGCGCGGCGGAGGAACTGGCGCGGAACCCGGATTTCGCCGGCACCGTCCACTTCATCTTCCAGCCCGCCGAGGAGGGCCTGGGCGGCGGGCGGCGCATGGTGGAGGATGGGCTGTTCGAGCGCTTCCCCGCCGATGCCGTGTTCGGCCTGCACAACGAGCCGGGGCTGGCGCTGGGCCACTTCGGCCTGCGCACCGGGCCGATGCTGGCGAATGTGGACAGCTGGTCCGTCACCTTCCGCGGCAGCGGCGGGCATGGCGCCGTGCCGCACCGCGCGACCGACCCGACCCAGCCGCTGGCCGCCTTCATCGGCGCGTTGCAGGGCGTCATCGGCCGCAACCTGCCGGCGCGGGAGACGGGGGTGCTGAGCGTCGGCCACATCGCCGCCGGCGACGCGCGGGCGCCGAACGTCATCCCCGCCGAGGCGCGCCTCTCCGGCACCGGCCGCTCCTTCCGCCCCGAGATCCGCGAGACCATGGGCCGGCGCCTGCGCGAGCTGGCCGAGGCGCTGGCCACCGCGCATGGCTGCGCGGCCGAGGTGGATTACCGGCACGACTACCCGGCGCTGGTGAACACGGGGGCGGAGGTGGCGCTGGCCGCCCGCGCCGCCGCCGCGCTGGCGGGCGCGGCGCAGGTGGACACCGACTACCCGCCGATCACGGCCGGCGAGGATTTCGCCTACATGCTCCAGGCCCGCCCCGGCGCCTTCATCCTGGTGGGCAACGGCGTGGCGGCGGATGGCAGCTTCCACCACGTCCACACGCCCCGCTACGACTTCAACGACGCGCTGCTGCCGGTCGGTGCCGCCTACTGGGTCAGCCTTGTGCAGCACGCGCTGGGGGAGGGCGCATGAACCCCGCGCGCCGGGTGCTGCTGGGCGCCGCCCTTGCCCTTCCCACGCTGCTGCCGGCGCGCGCCGCGCGGGCGCAGCGGACGCCGGAACCGGCCGGAACGGAGGGGCACCCGCTGGTGGAGCGGTTCGCGCTGGGCCTGGGCGAGGGGCCGCCCTGGTCCATCCAGCTCGCGCGCCCGGCCACGCCGCCGCCCGCCATGGGCTACCCGCTGCTGACGGTGCTGGACGGCAACGGCACCTTCCCGCTCGCCTGGCAGGCGCGCGAGGCGGCGGGTGCCGCCGGCGTGGCGCTGCTGGCCATCGACCACCCGGCCGAGCCGCAGCACGACCCCGACCGGCGCTTCCTCGACCTGACGCCGCCCACACCCGCCGAGGCCTTCGGCCCGCGCCGCGACAACCCGCCACCCTCCGGCGGGCGGGAGCGGTTCCTCGATTTCCTGGAGGCGGCGCTGCGCCCGGCGGTGGCCGCCCGCCTGCCGCTGGACCCGGCGCGGCAGACGCTGTTCGGCCACTCGCTGGGGGGGCTGCTCGGGCTGCACGCGCTGTTCACGCGGCCGCAGCTGTTCAACGCCTATGCGCTGGCGGACCCCTCCATCTGGTGGAACCGCCGCTCCGTGCTGGATGAGCAGGCGGCCTTCCTGGCCGGCCTGCGCGCCGCCGGCGGGCGGCTGGCGCGGCCGATGGACGTGCTGATCTCGGTGGCCGGGGTATCGCGGCCGGGTCCCTACCGCGCCGCCATCGGCAACGGGCCGGGCGGGCTGGAGACGGCGCGCGCCCTGGCCGCCATCCCCGGACTGCGCGTCGGCTTCCGCCGCATGGAGGGCGAGACGCATGGCAGCATGGTGCCCGGGGCGGTGGCCGATGCGCTGGTGCTGGCCACCGGCCGCATGCCGGAGGGCAGCGCCCCGCCCTGAGAGGCCCCGCGCCGGCTTGCCCCGGCCACGGCAGGCGCCTATTGAGAATGAGTATCAATGCTGGCCGGGCGGCCCCCCGCCCGCCGGCGCCGCCGAGAACGGACCCCCGCCTTGATCCCACTGCGACAGGAATGGCCCCCCGAATTCGCGGCGCGCTACCGCGCGGCCGGCCACTGGCGGGGCGAGACCTTCCCCGGCTTCCTGCGCCAGCGCGCCGCCGAGCGGCCGGAGGCGCCGGCGGTGATCGGCGGCGGGCAGCGCTGGACCTATGCGGAGTTGCACGCCCGCGCCGAGGCGGCCGCCGCCGGCTTCCTCGCCCTCGGGCTGCGGCCGGGCGAGCGGGTGGTGGTCCAGCTCGGCAACATCCCGGAGTTCTTCCCGGCCGTGTTCGGCCTGTTCCTGGCCGGGCTGGTGCCGGTCTACGCGCTGCCGGCGCACCGCATCGCCGAACTGGCGCATTTCGCCGCGAAATCCGAGGCCAGCGCCTACATCGCCGCCGCGCGCGGCACGGACGGCTTCGACTATCGCCCCTTGGCGCGCGACCTGCGCGAGGCCGCGCCGGGGCTGCGGCATGTCGTCATCGTCGGCGAGGCGGAGGAGTTCACCGCCTTCGAGAGCCTCGACGGCGACCGCGCCGCGCTGCCGCCGGAGCCGGACCCGGCGAGCGTCGCCTTCCTGCAGATCTCGGGCGGCACCACGGGCCTGTCCAAGCTCATCCCGCGCACGCATGACGACTACATCTACAGCTTCCGCGCCAGCAACGAGATCTGCGGCGTCACGGCGGAGAGCGTGTTCCTCGTCGCCCTGCCGGCGGCGCACAACTTCCCGATGAGCTCGCCCGGCCATATGGGCGCCCTCTACGCCGGCGCCCGCGTGGTGCTGAGCCCGACGCCGAGCCCCGAGACCGCCTTCCCCCTCATCGCGCAGGAGCGCGTCACCATCACCGGCCTCGTGCCGCCGCTGGCGCTGCTCTGGGCGCAGGCCGCGGCCGCCGGGCGGCACGACCTCTCCAGCCTGGAGGTGCTGCTGGTGGGCGGCGCCAAGCTGACGCCCGAGGCGGCGCGCCGCGTGCAGGACGCCCTGCCCGCCCGCCTGCAGCAGGTGTTCGGCATGGCCGAGGGGCTGGTGAACTACACCCGCCTCGACGACCCGGACGACATCGTGCTGGAGACGCAGGGCCGCCCGATCAGCCCGAATGACGAGGTGCGCATCGTCGACGACATGGGCGAGGAGGTGCCGGAGGGCGAGCCGGGCTACCTGCTGGCGCGTGGCCCCTACACCATCCGCGCCTACCACAATGACGACGCGGCCAATGCCCGCTCCTTCACGCCGGACGGCTTCTACCGCACGGGCGACGTGGTGCGCCGCCTGCCCGGCGGCTACCTGGTGGTGCAGGGCCGCGCCGGTGACCACATCAACCGCGCCGGCGAGAAGATCTCCGCCGAGGAGATCGAGGATCACCTCCTCGCCCATCCGAACGTGTTCGACGCCGCCGTCGTCTCCGTGCCGGACGAATTCCTGGGCGAGCGGAGCTGCGCCTTCGTCATCCCGCAGGGGGAGCGGCCGCGCGCCCCGGCGCTGAAGGCCTGGATGCGCGGCCGCGGCATCGCCGAGTTCAAGGTGCCGGACCAGATCGTGCTGGTGGAGGCCTTCGAGACCACGGCCGCCGGCAAGATCAGCCGCCGCGAGCTGCGGGCCCGCCTGCGCGCCCGGCTGCTGGCCCAAGAGAATGCCGACTGAGGAAGAGGACCGCACGACATGGCCGAAGCCGCCACCCCGCCCCTGACGCGGGCGCAGATGCGCGCCGACATCGCCCGCGCCCTGCGCATGGCGCCCGATGAGTTCGGCGATGACGAGGACCTCTCCGACCTGGGCCTGGACTCGCTCCGCGCCATCGACCTGGTGACGCGCTGGGGACAGGCCGGGCTGTCGCTCGACTTCGGCGCGCTGGCCGAGAAGCTCACGGTGGAGGCCTGGTGGGCGGTGGCCGAGCGGACGATGGCGCGGCCCGCCCATGGCTGAGGATCTCCGCTGCGCCGAGCCGCCGCTGACCTTTCCCCCGGCGGTGGACGGCCCCCCCCTGCCGCTGACCGAGGCGCAGGAAGGGCTGTGGTTCGCGCAGCGGATCGACCCCGGCAACCCGGTCTTCAACACCGGGCAGTACCTGGAATTCCACGGCCCGCTGGACCGCGCCGCCTTCCGCGCGGCGGTGGACGGCATGGTGGCGGAGGCCGAGTGCCTCGCCCTGCGTATCCGCGAGACGCCGGCCGGCGTGGTGCAGCAGCCCGACCCGGCGCTGCGCCCCTGGCTGGAGGTGGTGGACCTCTCCGCCGCGCCGGAGCCGCTCGCCGCCGCGCGCGCGGCGATGCGGCGCGACATGGACACGCCCGTGGACCCGGCGCGCGGCGGCCTCGCGGCCGAGCGGCTCTACTGCCTCTCGCCCACGCACCACCTCTGGTACCAGCGTGCCCACCACCTGGTGCTGGATGGCTATGGCACGGAGCTGCTGGTGCACCGCGTCGCCGCGCTCTACGCCGCGCGCGTGGCCGGCACCGATCCGGGCGCGCCGCTGGCTCCCTTCGCCGCCGCGGTGGAGGCGAATGCCGCCTACCGCGCCTCGCCTCGCCGTGCCGCCGATGCCGCCCACTGGCGGCAGGCCATGGCAGGGGCACCGGAAGCGGTGGGCTTCACCCCCGGCGCGGCGCGCACCGCCCGTTCCGCCCACCGCGCCGAGGCCGCGATCGATGCCGCCACGGGCGCGGCGCTGCGCCGCCTCGCCGCCGCGCATGAGGCCGCTTGGCCCGACCTGCTCACCGCCCTGCTCGGCGCCTATTGCCGCCGCATCGCGGGGGAGGAGGAGACGGTGGTCGGCGCCACCTTCATGAACCGCTTCGGCAGCGCGGCCGCCCGCGCCCCCTCCACGCAGATGAACGTGCTGCCGCTGCGCATCCGGCTGGACGAGGCGGCGCCGCTGGCCGAGGCGGTGGAGCCGGTCCTGGCCCAGCTCGCGCGGCTGCGCCGGCATGGCCGCTACCGGGGCGAGCAGCTGCGGCGCGATCTCGGCCGCGTCGGCGCCGGGCGGCGGCTGCATGGCGCCATCATCAACATCCAGCCCTTCCACGGCATCCCCGTCTTCCCGGGCTGCACGGCGGAGTTGCGCCTGCTGGGCACCGGCCCGGTGGACGACATCACCTTCGACCTGCGCACCGACCCCGGCGCCGCCACGCTGCGCCTGGACGTGGAGGCCAACCCGGACCTCTACACCGCCGCCGAGGCCGCCGCGCACGCCACCCGCGCCGCGCATTTCATCGCCGCCGCGCTGGAGGCCGGGCGCCTGGACGCCGTGCCCACCGCCACGCCCGAGGAGGCACGGCGCTTCACCGAGGCGGTGAATGCCACCGCGCATCCGGTGCCGGACACCACCCTGGCCGCGCTGATCGGCCGCGCCATGGCGGCCACGCCGGAGGCCGCGGCGCTGCGCTCCGGGGGCACCACCCTCAGCTATCGCGAGTTGGACCGCCGCAGCGCGGCGCTGGCCGCCGCCCTGGCCGCGCGCGGCATCGGCGCGGGCGATCTCGTCGCCGTGGCGCTGGAGCGCTCTCCGGAATTGGTGGTGGCTCTGCTGGGCACGCTGCGCGCCGGCGCCGCCTACCTGCCGCTGGACCCGGCGCACCCGCCGGAGCGGCTGGGGCGCATCCTGGCCTCCGCACGGCCGCGCCTCGCCCTGGCCGCCGCGCCGCTGCCGGGGGCGGTGGAGATGCTGCCCCCCGCCGCCTGGCCGGCATCGGGCGAGGCTCCGCCCGGCCCGGCGCCGGGGGATACGGCCTATGCCCTCTACACCTCCGGCTCCACCGGCGAGCCGAAGGGCGTGCTCATCGAGCACCGCGCCATCGTCAACCGGCTGGAGTGGATGCGGCAGCACTACGGCTTCACCGCCGCCGACCGCGTGCTGCAGAAGACCGCCGCCACCTTCGACGTCTCGGTCTGGGAGTTCTTCCTCCCCCTGATCTGCGGCGGCACGCTGGTGCTGGCGCCCCCCGGCGCGCAGCGCGACCCGGCGGCGATCGCCGCGCTGATTCGCGACGAGGGCATCACCGCCGCGCATTTCGTGCCCTCGATGCTGGCGGCCTTCCTGGCCCACCCCGCCGCGCGGGGCCTCGCGATGCACCGCGTCTTCTGCTCGGGCGAGGCGCTGACGGCGGAGCTGCGCGACCGCTTCCACGCCACGCTGACCGCGGAGCTGCACAATCTCTACGGCCCCACTGAGGCGGCGGTGGACGTGACCTACTGGGACGCCTCGGCGGGCGACACGAGCAACCCTCTACCGATCGGCCACCCCGTCTGGAACACGCGGATGTACGTGCTGGACGAGGCGCTGCGGCCACTGCCGGCGGGCGTCACGGGCCACCTGTTCATCGGCGGCGTGCAATTGGCGCGGGAGTATCTCGGCCGGCCGGACCTGACCGAACGCGCCTTCATCCCCGACCCCTTCCACCCCGGCGCGCGGATGTACCGCACGGGCGACCTCGCCCGTTTCCGGGATGATGGCGCCATCCTCTATCTCGGCCGCTCGGACGGGCAGGTGAAGCTGCGCGGCTTCCGCATCGAGCTGGGCGAGATCGAGGCGGCGCTCGGCACCTCGCCGATGGTGGCGCAGGTCCGCGTCATCGCGCGGGAGGACCGGGCGGGGGACAAGCGCCTCGTCGCCTATCTCGTGCCGGGCGAAGGCTACGACCCGGCGGCGCTGCGCGCGCACCTGGCGGCCCGGCTGCCGGACTACATGCTGCCCGCCGCCCTGGTGCCGCTGCCCGCCCTGCCGGTGAACAGCAGCGGCAAGCTGGACCGCGCCGCCCTCCCCGCCCCCGAGCTGCCCGCCGCGCCGGGCCGCCCGCCGGAGGGCGAGACGGAGCGACGCCTCGCCACCCTCTTCGCCGCGGCGCTGGGCCTGCCGGAGATCGGCGCGGAGGAGGATTTCTTCGCCGCCGGCGGCAATTCGCTGCTCGCGGTGGAGCTGATGCTGCGGGTGCAGGAGGAATTCGGCCGCGACCCGGGCCTCGGCGCGCTGTTCGAGCACCCGACGGTCGCCCGCTTCGCCGTGCTGCTGGAGGCCGATGCCCTGCCGCCCGGCGATGACGGGCTGCGCCCGCTGATCCGCCTCGGGCGCGGCGAGGCGGAGAGGCCGCCGCTCTACGTGGTGCATCCGGCGGGCGGCATCGCCTGGTGCTATGGCCGCCTCGCCCGCGCGCTGGGGCCGGAGATCCCGGTGCTGGGCCTGCAGGCCCCGGCGCTGGACAGCGCCAGCCCGCCGCCCGCCAGCCTGGAGGCGCTGGCGGAGGATTACGTGGCGCGGCTGCTCGCCGCCCATGCGGGCGGGCCGGTGCATCTGGCGGGCTGGTCGGTCGGCGGCATCATCGCGCAGGCGATGGCGGTGCGGCTGCGGGCGCTGGGCCATGCCGTCGGCACGCTGGCGCTGCTCGATTCCTACCCCGCCGAGGCCTGGCGCGCCGAGCCGGAGCCGGAGCCCGGCGCCCTGTTCCGCGCCCTGCTGGCCATCGCCGGGCACGACCCGGCGCGGCATCCGGAGCTGCCGATGCGGCGCGAGCCAGTGCTGGCCTTCCTGCGCCAGGGCGGCACGCCGCTCGGCCGCCTGCCCGAGGCGGTGCTGGATGGCGTGATGCGGGTGATGGAGGGCAACAACCGCCTCGTCCGCGGCCACCGCCATAGCCGGTTCGACGGCACGCTGCTGCATTTCCGCGCGGCGCGCGACCATGCCGGCCGCGCCCTCTCCCCCGCGATGTGGGCGCCGCACGCCGCATCGGTGGAGGTGCTGGAGGTGCCGGCCCTGCATGGCGAGATGATCGGCGCCGCGGCCGTGGCGCAGATCGCGCCCGTGCTGCGCCGCCGCCTCGGCCCGTAGAACGGACAAATGGGTTTCCAAAGGCCTCAGGCCTTTGGCGGGGAGAGTTTGAGAGGGGCAGAGCCCCTCTCAAGAACCTCTCAGGCGCGGATCAGGCTGACCGTGTCGCCGCGCGGGTCCTCGGGCGGCGGGACGGGCGCCTGTCCCGGCGCCGGGCGCGGCCCGGCCTTCGCCTTGTTGCTGACATAGGCGAGGCCCGAACGAGGGTCCACCGCCACGGTGTTCGGGTGCGTGCCGGTCTCCAGGCTAGCCCTTACGGTCAGGCTGCCCGTCTCCACCAGGCTCACCGTGCCGGCGCCGCGATTGGCCACATAGGCCAGCGCGCCATCGGGCGAGAGGGTGATGCCGAGCGCGCCCGCGCCCGTCTCCACCGCCTTCACCAGCGTCCCCGAGGCGGCGTCCAGCACGGTGAGCTGCCCGCTCTTCTGGTTGGCGCAGAACAGGCGGCCGCTGGCGGCGTGGTATTCCACGTTGATCAGCCCCTCCCCGCCCGAGGCGAAGCGGCGCACCCCGGCGCGGCGGGCCAGGCTCACCTCCACCACCTCGTTCGGCCCCAGCGCGCCGGCGAAGAGGCGGTCCCCCGCCGGGTCGTAGGCCAGGCCGGAGATGCCGCCCTCCAGCCCCTCGGTGATGACGTGGGCGAGGGTGTTGGCCGCCGTGTCCACCACCCAGATGGCGCTCGGCTTGTCGCGGTAGCCGAAGACGGAGACGAAGGCGCGGTTGCGCGCCTCGTCCACCACCACGTGGCGCAGATGCGCGCCCTCGCCCTCGCCGATCCGCGCCTTCACCTGGCCGCTGCGCAGGTCGATGGCGACCAGCCGGCCGCTGCGCGTGCCGGTGCCGAACAGCGTGCCCGTGGTGTCGTTCACGCCGAGGCCGAACACCGTGTCGGCGCCCAGCTCGATGGTGGAGCGCACCTCCAGCGTGCGCAGGTCGAGGCCGAGGATGCGGGCGCTGTCGGCGCCGCGCGGGCCGGTGCTCGCCACGTGCACAAGGTCGGTGGTGGTGCTGACGGCCAGCTCGTACAGGCCGGGCGCCAGCTTCACGGTCTTCTCCACCGTGGCGGCGGCGCGTGCCGGCGCGGCGCGCAGGGCGAAGGCGGCCGCGCCGAGCAAGGCGAGCGCGTGGCGGCGCCGGAGCACCGGCGGGGCGGAGAGAGCGCTGGCATGGGTGGGAGGCATTGCAGGCCTTTCCTGAGGCTATCGCGCCAAATTGCGAATGGTTATCATTAACACCAACCCGGAGAGGCGACAATCGCCGCGGCGAAGGGCGCATCGCCGGCGGGCCTTGTAAAAGGGGCACGGCTCTGCGAGAAGAAGTTGAGAACAGTTCGCATTTTCATCCGGAGACGACCGGCCACCATGGGCATGCTGCATCCGCGGGACGCACTTCATCCTGCCACCCCGGCGCCCCGCCCCGCCGCCGGCCGCCGCCAGGTGCTGGGGGGGCTGGCTGCCGCGCTCGCGGGCCTGCCGCTCGCCGCGCCCGCCCTGGCCCAGGCGCGGCCGCTGCGGATCGGCATGATCACCTCCCTCTCCGGCCCCTTCACCGCGCTCGGCGAGAGCATGCGCGCCGGGATGCAGCTTCTCCTGGCGCAGTCCGGCAACAGCCTCGCCGGGCGCCCGGTGGAGTTCCTGGTGGAGGACGACCAGGCCCGGCCGGAGGAAGGCGCCCGCCGCGCCCGCAAGCTCATCGGCCAGGACCGGGTGGACCTGCTCTGCGGCGTCATCAGCTCCGGCGTGGCGCTGGCGCTGCGCGACGTGGTGACGGAGGCGCGCACGCCGACCTTCCTGCTCGGCTCGGCCAACGACCTCGCCCGCAAGGCCGCCAGCCCCTACATCGTGCGCCCGACCAAGACGAACTGGATGCTGGGCAGCACCGCCGCGCGCTGGGCACAGGAGAAGCTGGGCGGCGCGCGGGTGCTGACCGTCGCCTCCGACTACGCCGCCGGGCGCGAATATGTCGGCGACTTCGTGGAGACCTACCGGCAGCTCGGCGGCCGCCTCGGCCGGCCGCTCTGGACGCCGCTCGGCAGCGCCGATTTCGGCCCGCTGCTGACCACCATCGCCGCCGAGCGGCCGGAGGCGGTGTATGGCTTCTTCGCCGGCAGCGATGCCGTGCGCTTCCTGCGCCAGTGGCAGGAATACCGCCTCGCCGGCCGGGTGCCGCTGATCGGCCCCGGTGCCTTCTTCGACCAGGAGGACGTGCTGCCCGCCGTGGGGGATGCCGCGCTCGGCGCCTTCAGCACCTTCCACCAGTCGCCCACCGCGCCGGCCAGCGCCGCCTTCAACCAAGCCTACATGGCGACGGGCAAGCCCCTGCCCGGCGAGTTCAGCACCACCGGCTATGTCTGCGGCCAAGTGATCCGGGCGCTGCTGGAGCGCACGGGCGGCACCCTCGCGGACTGGGAAGCGGCGCGGGCCGCGCTGTTCGGCGCGCCGGTCGAGACCGCCTTCGGCACCATGCCCTTCGACCCGCGCAACGGCCAGGCGATCCTCGACATCCATGTCAACGAAGCGCGGCGGGGCGAGGATGGGCGGATGGTCAACACCGTCGTCCACACCTACCCGCAGCTGCGCGACCCGGGCCCGGACGCCTGAGGCCCGCGGAGGAAGCGCCCCGATGGGCTACGCCGTCGTCCAGGTCCTGAACGCCCTGTCCTTCTCGGCCCTGCTGCTGCTGACGGGGCTGGGCCTCTCGGTCGTGCTGAGCCTGATGAACTTCGTCAACCTCGCGCATGGCGCCTTCTACCTGCTGGGCAGCTACGTGGCGGTGCTCTGGCTCGCCTCGGGGGCGCCCTGGTGGCTGGCCTTCCCCGCCGCCTTCCTGGCCGCCGCCCTGGCCGGCGCGCTGCTGGAGCGATTCCCGTTCCGCCGCTTCTACGCCCGGCCGCACCTGATGCAGGTGCTGCTGACCTATGGCATCTCCGTCATCCTGGCCGACCTCATGCGCTGGGGCTTCGGCGCGCAGATCCTGACGCCCGAATTGCCGGCGGCGCTGCGCGGCGTCGTCTTCCTGTTCGACATGCCCTTCCCCCTCTACCGCCTGTTCCTGATCGGCGCGGGTGCGGTGCTCGGCCTGCTGCTCTGGCTGCTGCTGGACCGCACCCTGTGGGGCGCGGCGCTGCGCGCGGCGGTCACCGACCGCGGCATCGTCGAGACGCTGGGCATCGACACGCGCCGCCTCTTCGCCGCCGTGCTGGTGCTCTCGGCCGGCTTGGGCGGGCTGAGCGGCGCGCTGGGGGCGGGCATGCTGGCGGCCTATCCCGGGCTCGACGAGGAGGTGCTGATCCTCGCCCTCATCACCGTGGTGGTGGGCGGGCTCGGCAGCTTCGGCGGCACGGTGGCCGGCGCGCTGGTGGTGGGCTTCGCGCTCACCTTCAGCAAGGTGTGGTTCCCGGAATTCGCCAATGTGGTGGCCTTCTCCGCCATGGCCGGCTTCCTGCTGCTGCGCCCGCACGGCCTCGTCGCGCCGCCGCTGCGCCAGGTATGAGGCGCGCGCTCCTCTCCCGGGCGGCGCCGATGGCGGCCGCCCTGCTGGCGCTGGCGCTGCCCGCCGCCCTGGCCGGCCCGTTCCATCTCCGCTTCCTCGCCGAGATCCTGCTGCTCGGCACGGCGGTGATGAGCCTGGACCTGCTGGTGGGCTTCGGCGGGCTGGTCTCGCTCGGCCACGCGGCGCTGTTCGGCACGGCGGCCTACGCGGCGGCGGTCGCGGCGCTGCATCTCGGCGGCAACCTCCTCCTGGTGCTCGGCGCCGGCACCGGCGCGGCGCTGCTCCTGGCCGCGCTGATGGGGGTCGCGATCATGCGCAGCAGCCACCTCTTCCTGCTGATCCTCACCCTGCTGCTTGGCCAGATCGCCTGGGAGGTGGCCTTCCACTGGCGCGCGGTGACGGGCGGCGCGGACGGGCTGCGCGGCCTGCCGCCGCTCTCCCTCGGCCCCTGGCGGCTGGACGGCCCGCGCGCCCTGTTCCTGCTGGCCGGCGGCCTCGCTTTGGCCGCCTACGGACTGGCCCGCTCCTTCGTGGCCGCCCCGATCGGCCGCGCGCTGGTGGGGGCGCGCGAGCAGCCGCTGCGGATGAGCGCGCTCGGCTACAGCACCGCGCGCATCCGCCTGCGCGCCATGCTGGCGGCGGGCGGCATCGCCGGCGCGGCGGGGTCGCTCTACCCGTTCCTCAACCTCTATGTCGGGCCGCAGAGCGTGCACTGGTCGCTCTCGGCCACGATGATCATCATGCTGGTGATCGGCGGCGTCGGCTCGCTCTGGGGCGCCTTCCTGGGCAGCGCCGTCTATCTGGCGCTGCAGACCTATGTCAGCGCCTACACCGACCGCTGGCAGCTCTTCGTCGGGGTGATCTTCGTGCTGATCGTGCTGCTGCTGCCGCACGGCCTCGCGGGTGCCGCGGCGCGGTGGAGGCGGGGATGAGCCCGCTGCTCGAGATCGCCGGCATCGGCAAGAGCTTCGGCGCCTTCCGCGCCCTGTCCGACATCAGCCTGGCGGTGGAGGAGGGCGAGACACTCGGGCTGATCGGCCCCAACGGCGCCGGCAAGACGACGCTGTTCAACGTCGTCACCGGCTTCCTGCGGCCGGACAGCGGCGCGGTGCGCTTCGCCGGCGCGCCGGTCAACCGCCTGCCGCCGGAGAAGCGCGCCGCGCTCGGGCTGGTCCGCACCTTCCAGAAGGCGATGGTCTTCCCCGCGCTCAGCCTGCGCGAGAACCTCGCCATGGCGGCACGGCAGCGCGCCGGGCATGGGCTGCGCTGGCTGGGCGCGCGGGCCTGCCACGCGGAGGCGGAGGCAAAGGCGGAGCGCCTGCTGGCCGAGAGCGGCCTGCCGCGCGGCGGCGGCGAGCGCATGGCCGACCTCTCCTACGGCGAGCAGCGCATCGCCGACCTGCTGATGGCGCTCGCCCTGGAGCCGCGCCTGCTGCTGCTCGACGAGCCCACCGCCGGGCTTTCCCAGGCCGAGGCGGAGCGGCTGCTGCGCATCGTCCGGCGGCATGATTCCCGCACCGCCCTCGTGCTCATCGCGCATGACATCGACATCGTCTTCGGCCATTGCGACCGCATCGCGGTCATGCATCTCGGCCGGCTGCTCCGCACCGGCACGCCACAGGCGGTGCGGGCGGATGCGGCGGTGCGCGCCGCCTATCTCGGGAGCCTCGCGGATTGATGCACGGCGCGATGCCCGGCCCCCCGCTGCTCGCCCTCTCCGGCCTGTCCGCGCATCACGGCGCGGTGGAGGTGCTGCGCGGCCTCTCCCTGGAACTGCGCGCCGGCGAGGCGGTGGCCCTGCTCGGCCGCAACGGCGCCGGCAAGAGCACCCTGGCCCAGGCGCTGTTCAACCTCGGCCCCCGCCTCGGCGGCACGGTGCGGGTGATGGGGCAGGACGTGACGGGCTGGCCCACCCACCGCATCGCCCGGCTCGGCCTGGCGCTGGTGCCGCAGGGGCGCGGCCTGTTCCCCAATTTGACCGTCGCCGAGAACCTCCGCCTCGCCACGCTGCGCGGCGCGCGCGGCGCCTGGACGCTGGAGCGCGTCCTCGCCCTGTTCCCGCGCCTGGCGGAACGCCGCGCCACCTCCAGCAGCGCCCTCAGCGGCGGCGAGCGGCAGATGCTCGCCATCGGCCGCGCCCTGCTCACCCAGCCCAGGCTGCTGGTGCTGGACGAGCCGAGCGAGGGCCTGGCGCCGCTGATGGCCGAGGAGATCATCCTGCACCATGTCGGGCGGCTGCGGGCGGAGGGGCTGACGGTGCTGCTGGCCGAGCAGAACCTCCCCCTCGCCCTGCGGCTCTGCCCGCGCGCCGTGGTGCTGGCCGGGCGCGGCATCATCTTCGACGGCCCGTCCGGCGCCCTGCTCGCCGACCGCCCCTTCGTCCAGGAGCATCTCGGCCTATGAGCCAGCCCTTGCCGCTCCCGGAGGCCGAGGACGCGCCCGTCACGCTGCCGCGCACCGCCTGGTGGGACATGCCGGCGGGGACCGATCCGGCACGGCGGCACCGTGCCTATCTCGCCTGGCCGGAGGCGCCGCCGCCACCCGCCGGCTACCCCGTGCTGCTGGTGCTGGACGCCAATGCCGGCTTCGGCACGGCGGTGGATTCCTACCGCGCCCTCACCTGGCGCAACACGCCGGGCCGGCCAGCCCCGGCGCTGATCCTGGGCCTCGGCCACCCCGGGGGCGCGGCCTACGAGCCTGCCGCCCGCCAGCGCGACTACACGCCGGCGCTGCCGGGCACCGACCCCGCCACCTCCGGCGCGGCGGCGTTCCTCGGCTTCATCGAGGCGGCGCTGCTGCCCGCCCTGGCCCGCCGCCACCCGGTGGACATGGGGCAGCTCTCGCTGTTCGGCCATTCGCTGGGCGGGCTGTTCGCGCTGCGCGCCCTGCTGGCGCGCCCCGGCCTGTTCCGCAGCCTCGTCATCGCCAGCCCCTCCCTGTGGTGGGGCGAGGGGGCGATGCTGGACGCCGCCCGGCGCTTCGCCGCGCGGCCGCCCGCCGCGGCGGCCGGCACCCGCCTGCTGGTGACGGTGGGCGGGCAGGAGGAAAGCGACGAAGGCCCGCGCGGCGCCATCCGCGCCGCCCGCCGCATGATCGGCAATGCCCGCGAGCTGGCCGCGCTGCTGCGCGGCGCCGGGCTGGCCGTGGAATTCGCCGAGTTCCCGGGCGAGGACCATGGCTCCGCCCGGCTGCACGCCCTGATCCGCGCCCCCCGCTTCGCCCTCCCCCGGGCAGGAGACCCCGCATGAACCGCCGCACCCTTCTCGGCAATGCCTTGGCCCTGCCCCTGCTGGCCGCGCCCGCCCTGTTGCCCACCCGGGCGCGCGCCCAGTCGCCCATCCGCGTGACGGATCTGCGCGGCCGCACCGTCACCCTGCCCCGCCCGGCGCGGCGGCTGGTGCTGGCGCAGGCGCGGCACGTGCTGGCGGTGGGGCTGCTCCACCCCGACCCGGTCTCCCTCCTCGTCGGCTGGGGCGACGACCTGCGCACCATGAACCCGCCGGACTACGCGGTGCTGCGCGCCCGCTTCCCGCGCGCCGATGCCATCCCCGTCGTCGCGCGGGCGGGCCAGAATGCCAGCCTCTCGCTCGAGGCCATCCTGGCCGCGCAGCCGGATGCGGTGATCGTCAGCGGCGGCGCGCTGCGCGCGGAGTCGGACAGCGTGCTGGACCGGCTCGCCGCCGCCGGCATCCCGGCCATCGTCATCGACTTCTTCAGCAACCCGATGCGCGACACGCGGCGCAGCATGGCCATACTGGGCCAGGTGCTGGGGCTGGAGGAGCGCGCCGCGGCGTTCGACCGCTTCTACATGGCGCGCATGGAGCGCATCTCGGCCCGCCTCGCCGGCCTTGGGGAGGACAGGCCGCGCGTCTTCGTCCATGCCCATGCCGGGGGCACGGCCTGCTGCGCCTCGCCGGGGCGGGGGGCGTTCGATTCCATCGTGCGCTTTGCCGGCGGGCACAATATCGGCGCCGACACGCTGCCGGGGAATGTCGGCCAGCTCTCCCTCGAATACATCCTGAGCCAGGACCCGGCGGTGTATATCGCGACCGGCGGGCCGTATGGCGGCCGTGGCGGCATCCCGCTCGGCACGGGGGTGGAGGCGGCGCCGGCGCGGCGGGAACTGGCCGCCGTTCTGCAGCGCGAGAGGCTGGACGTCCTGCCCGCCGTGCAGGCGGGCCGGGCGCATGCCATCTGGCACGGCTTCAACGACACGCCCGCCCACATCGTCATGCTGGAGGCGCTGGCCCGCTGGTTCCACCCCGCCCGCTGCGCCGATCTCGACCCGGCGGCGACGGTGGCCGCGCTGAACGCGGAGTTCCTCGCCATACCCATGCAGGGCACCTACTGGACCGACCTGCGCGGCGCGGCGCCAGGTTCGCCCTGACGCCCCGCATGGCCGGGGAACGACCGGGGCATCCAGCCCCCCATCCCTGCCAGCCCGGCGCCGCCACGGCGCCGGGCGGCCGCAGCCCTCTCCATCCTTGGGAGAAAGCCGATGCGCTTCGAGAGCCGGGCCACCGTGCCCACCGCCCATGCGAGCCGCTACCTGCAGCAGCTCTGCAAGCACTGGAGCCACAACCTCGCGGTGGAGTTCACCGCCGACGAGGGCAAGATCGTGTTCCCGCGCGATGCGCGGGGGGCGGACTGGCCCGATGCCGCCACGCTGCGGCTGCACGCCCGCGCCGACGGGCTGGAATGCCACCTGGCCGCCAGCGCCGAGGGCCAGCTTGCGGGCCTGAAAGGCGTCGTGGAGCGGCATCTGGACCGCTTCGCCTTCCGCGAGGCGCCGCTCGCCTTCGCCTGGCAGGATGCCGCCTGACCGGCCTTCCGCGGCTGGCCCTGGCGGGGCGGGGCCCATAGACTGCGCGCCGCCGCATCATCGCGGAGGGAGAAACGGTTCCATGGCCCAGACACGCAAGGTCGCGCTCATCACCGGCTCAGGCCGCAACATCGGCCGTGCCGTGGCGCTGGGCCTGGCGCAGGACGGCTTCGACGTCGTCATCAACGGCTCGTCGGACCGCGCGGCCTGCGAGGCCGTGGCGCAGGAGGCGCGGACGCTGGGCGTGGCCGCGCTGGTGGTCATGGGCGATGTCGGCCGCGCGGAGGATTGCGCGCGGATCGTGGCGGAGGCCACCGCCGGCCTCGGGCCGGTCGATGTGCTGGTGAACAACGCGGCGATCCGCCCCGCCGTCCCCTTCCTCGACACCACGGAGGCGACCTGGCGCCAGGTCCTCTCCGTCGACATGGAGGCGGCGCGCTGGCTGGCGCGGGAATGCCTGCCCGGCATGCTGGCGCGCGGCTGGGGCCGCATCATCAGCTTCACCGGCATGAACGCCATCCAGGGCTATGACGGGCACGCCGCCGTCTCCGTCGCCAAGCACGGGGTGTGGGGGCTGACCAAGGCGCTGGCCAAGGAGTTCGGCCGGCACGGGATCACGGTGAACGCCATCTCGCCCGGCCCCACCGCCAAGGACGGGGAGGACACGGCGAAGGGGCCGCCGGCGGTGCTGGCGCGCATCCCGGCGGGCCGGCTCGGCACCCCGGCCGAGGTGGCGGCCCTCGCCCGTACCCTCGCCTCGGAGGCGGGAGCCTTCATCAACGGGCAGATGCTGCAGGTCAATGGCGGCACCCAGACCTAGGCCGCACCGCCACCCTGCCCTGCCACCAGCCCGCCGGCCCCGTGGCAGGACGGGCGGCGGCCGGCTCGCAGCCCCGGTCCTCATGGCGGAACAGGAGCCTGCTGCCCGTGCGATGGCGTGACGATCCGACGCGGTACGGCCTGGTCAGCCGCCTGCTGCACTGGGGCATGGCCCTGCTCTTCCTCTGGCAGTTCGCCGGAATGGCGGTGCGGCTCACGGTCGGCCGCTCCCCGGTGACGGCCTTCATGGTCGGCAGCCATGTCAGCGTCGGCAGCCTGCTGTTCGTGCTGGTGCTTGCCCGTGGCGCCTGGAGCCTGCTCAACCTGCGGCGGCGGCCGCGCCATGCGGCGGGCCTTGCCGGGCAGGCGGCCCGGCTCGGCCATTTGGCGCTCTACGGGCTGATGCTGGCCGTGCCGGCTTTGGCGCTGCTGCGCCACTACGGGTCCGGCCGGGCCTTCGCGCCGTTCGGCCTGCCGCTCCTGCCGGGCGGGCGGGAGAGGATCGATGCCCTGATGGCGCCGGCGGATCTCGCGCACGGCCTGCTGGCCTGGATGCTGCTGGCGGCCGTGGCCGGGCATGTCGTCATGGTGCTGGTGCACCACCGCGTCTGGCGGGATGGCACCTGGGCGCGCATGGGTGGCGGCGCGGCCTCTCTCCCGGCCGCCGGCACGGAAGCCGGCCGGCGCTGACCGGGGCGGGCCACCGTACCCTTCCTCCTCCGCCGGTGCGGGCTGCCTGCCGATCGGTTCAGGAAGTATCGCCCCGCGGGCCCTGTGGCGCGGCGGCCACACGGCAGGCGCCAGCCTCCCAGGGCCGGAGATATTGTAACCCGAACCCTTGCCTGTTACAGCCCAGAAAGATTATGCGAACGATTATCATTAGCACGTTGGCGGCAAGGGCGATTTTCCATGACAGAAGGTGAACAGCCGGGCCCGGCGCGGCGCGCCGGCGCGTTGATGGCCCTGACCGCGGCAGCCATCGCCATGCCCGCCGCCCTGCCCCTGGCGCAGGAAGGAACAGCGGCCGAGGCCTTCTCCGGCAGCATTGTCCTGCCCGAGGTGAATGTGCAGGCAGGCATCGAGCGGGGGCACAGCCCTGTGCAGGGGTTCGTCGCGGGCGTGAGCGCCTCGGGCACCAAGGCCGACACGCCGATCATCGAGACGCCGCAATCGATCTCTGTCGTCACCGCGGACGACATCGAGGCGCGCAATGCGCGCAACCTAAACCAGGCCTTGCGCTACACCGCCGGCGCGGTGACCGACACGCGCGGCTCCACCGCCGTGCGCCTCGACCAGCTGACCCTGCGCGGCTACTCGCCGGCGACCTACCTCGATGGGATGCGCCTGGCGGGCGGCCGCGACGCCAATCCCAGCATCGATGCCTACCGGCTGGAGCGCCTGGAGGTGCTGCGCGGCCCGGCCTCGGTGCTCTACGGCGCCTCGCCGCCCGGCGGCCTCGTCAACGCCATCACCAAGCGCCCGACGGAGGAGCGCATCCGCGAGGTGCTGCTGGAGGCGGGGACGCGCGACCGCTACCGGGCGGCGGGCGATTTCAGCGGGAAGCTGGACGAGGACGGGCAGTGGCTCGGGCGCTTCATCGCCTCCTATGCCGAGGGCGATGGCGAGCTGGATGAAACGCGGGAGCGCCGCTACTTCTTCTCCCCCTCGCTCACCTGGCGCCCGAGCAAGGACACCAGCATCACCCTGTTCGCGCATTACCAGCGCGATCCGGAATCCGGCTCCTACGGCAGCGTGCCGGCCTGGGGCTCGGTTCTCCACAACCCCCGCGGCCGCATCGGCACCCGCTTCTACGATGGCGACCCGAACCTGGAGCGCTCCAACCGCGAGCACTACATGGCCGGCTACCTGGCCGAGCATCGTGCCAGCGACTGGCTGACGCTGCGCCAGAACTTCCGCTACCTGCACACCAAGGGCGAGTACCGGAGCGTCTATGGCGCCGGCATCACGCAGGACTATCTGAGCCTGGTCCGCTCGGTCTACGGCACGGATGCCGATTTCGACGTCTTCACGATCGACAACCAGGCGCAGTTCAGCTTCGGCACCGGCCCGCTGCAGCACAC
This sequence comes from Teichococcus aestuarii, assembly GCF_042651065.1. Classification (NCBI taxonomy): domain Bacteria; kingdom Pseudomonadati; phylum Pseudomonadota; class Alphaproteobacteria; order Acetobacterales; family Roseomonadaceae; genus Roseomonas; species Teichococcus aestuarii. The sequence goes on along the minus strand of NZ_JBHSCH010000010.1, from coordinate 11,690 downwards.
CCTGCTGGCCGGCCTCGACTACTACCGTGTGCTGAGCGACACCTATACGGGCTCCGCCCTCTCCACCACGCCGTTGGGGCAGAGGCTGCCCCGGCAGAGCCTGTTCAGCCCGGCCTATGCCAACCAGGCCACCTTCTGGCCCGGCTTCAGCACCTACAGCAGCCAGCGGCAGAACCAGCTCGGTGCGTATCTGCAGGACCAGGTGAAGCTGGGGCGGCTGGTGCTGCTGTTCGGCGGCCGCCTCGACTGGTCGGACTCCACCACCGAGAACAGCGCCGTCGCGACCGGCCTGCGCACCAGCAGCTCGCGCCAGACCGACCATGCCTTCACCGGCCGTGTCGGCGCCGTGTATCTCTTCGACAGCGGCTTCGCGCCCTATGTGAGCTACAGCGAGAGCTTCGAGCCGCAGAGCGGCACCGACCGCTTCCTCAACCCCTTCGACCCCACGCGCGGCCGGCAGTACGAGGTTGGCCTGCGCTACCAGCCGCCGGGCACCAATCTCCTGCTGAGTGTCGCGGCCTTCGACCTGGTGCGGCAGAACGTGCTGTCCACCGACCCGGCCAATCCGCAGTTCAGCGTCCAGTCCGGCGAGACGACCTCCCGCGGCATCGAGCTGGAGGCCAAGGCGAGCCTGATGACCGGGCTGAGCCTGACGGCGGCCTACGCCTACCAGGATGTGGAATTCAGCCGCAGCGACAACACAGCGCGCGTGGATGACGGCTTCGTCCCCGCCCGTACCGGCTCCACCGTGGCGCTGGAAGGCAAGACGCCCTGGGGCGTGCCGCGCCACACGGCCTCCGCCTGGCTCGACTACACCCTGCCGGAGGGAAGCCGGCTGGAGGGCCTCGGCCTCGGTGGTGGCGTCCGGTATCTCGGCTCCTCCTGGGGCAACGACGCCAACACCTTCAAGGTCGACGCCGCCACGCTGTTCGACGCCGCGCTGCGCTACGACCTGGGCAAGCTCGGCCGGAACCTCGAGGGGATGCAGGCGGCGGTCAATGTCAGCAACCTGGCGGACACGCGCTACGTGAACAGCTGCTTCGCCTACAGCAGCTGCTGGTATGGCTATGGCCGCACCGTCACCGGCTCCGTCCGCTACCGGTTCTGACCGGCCCATGCCGGGATTTCCCGCAGGGACCGGCCGGGCGTTCCGCACCCGGCTTCCGCCGGGCGCGGCGCTGCGCCGGGCAATGGGCATCGCCCTGCGCGTGCTGGCGGGTGCGGGGGGCGGCTATGCCGTCGCGGCGCTGTTCACCGCCGCGCTCTCCCTCGGCCTGCCCATGCCGCGGGCGGAGGCGGTGCTGACCGCGACCATGGCCAGCTTCGCCGTCTATGCCGCCGCCATCGTCTGGGCCTTCGCCGCCCCGGACGTCCTGCGCGCCTGGGCGGGCCTCGCGGCCGTCGCGGCGGCCCTCGCCCTGGTCCTTTTCCTCCTGCAGGGTCACCTACCGTGAAGGATGGCTTCCGCCAGTCCATGGCCTGGCTGCACACCTGGACCGGCCTGCTGGTCGGCTGGGTGCTCTTCGCCGTCTTCCTCACCGGCACGGCGGCGTATCTGCGGCCGGAGATCTCCTACTGGATGCGGCCGGAGCTGGCGCTGTCCAGGCCCGGCCCGCACAATGCCGCCGTGGCGGTGGCCGCCATGCAGGAAATCGCCCCCGCCTCGCCGGCCTGGTTCATCACCCTGCCGGATGCGCGGGAGACCACCACCCGCGTCTTCTGGCGCGACCCGGCCGCACGCGGGCGCGGCTTCCGCAGCGAGGTCCTCGACCCCGACACCGGCCGGCCCGTGGCGGCGCGGGATACGCTGGGCGGGGAGTTCTTCTACCGCTTCCACTTTCAGCTTCACTACGTGAGCGTGCTGTGGGGGCGCTGGATCGTCTCCATCTGCACCATGTTCATGCTGGTGGCCATCGTCAGCGGCGTCATCACGCACCGCCGCATCTTCGCCGACTTCTTCACCTTCCGCCCCGGCAAGGGCCAGCGCTCCTGGCTGGATGGGCACAATGTCTGCGCCGTCCTGGCGCTGCCCTACCACCTCATGATCACCTACACCGGGCTGGTGCTCTTCATGATGATGGTGATGCCCTGGGGCGTCGGGACCGCCTATCCGGGTGACCAGCGCGCGGCCTTCAACGCGGAGGCCTTCGGCAACCCGCCGCAGCGCCAGCGCACCGGCAGCGCCGCGCCGCTCGTACCCATCGCCCCCCTCGTGCAGAAGGCGCAGCGGCATTGGCCGGGCAGCGCGATCGGGCGCATCGTCGTGGCCAATCCGGGCGATTCCAGCGCCACCATCCAGCTGGTGCGCGCGGATTCCGCGCGGATCTCCAACAACGCGCAGAGCCTGACCTTCGACGGTGCCACCGGCGCTCTCCTTCACGCCAGCGGCACCGATCGTCCCGCGGCCGAGCTGCGCGGCGTGATGTACGGGCTGCATATCGGCCGCTTCGCCGGCCCCCTGCTGCGCGCGCTCTTTCTGCTCTCCGGCCTTGCCGGCACCGTGATGGTGGCCACCGGGTGCATCCTCTGGGCCGTGAAGCAACGCCAGCAGGCGGCGCGGCAGGGCAGGATCGGGTTCGGCACGCGCCTGGTCGAGCACCTCAACATCGCCGCCATAGCGGGCCTGCCATTCGCCATGGCCGCCTTCTTCTGGGCCAACCGGCTGCTGCCATCCGGCATGGCGGAGCGCGCGGCGTGGGAGGTGCATGTCTTCTTCATCGCCTGGGGCCTGTGCCTGCTGCACCCACTGTTCCGCCCGGGCCGCCGCGCCTGGGCCGAGCAGCTCGCAGCCGGGGCGGCCGGGTTCCTGCTGCTGCCCGTGCTGAACGCCATCTCGACCGGGCGCCATCTCCTCGCGACCCTGGAAGACGGAGACATGGTGCGCGCGGGGTTCGACCTGGGCCTGCTCGCATGCGGCGTGATGCTGGCAGGCTTGTGCTGGAAGGTGGTGCGGCGCCGGCCGGCGCCGGCTCCGTCCGGCCGGACGGCCCGTCAGGCCCCGGCGCGGCCCGTGGCGGATCTTCCGCAATGATGGCCTTCGCCCTCGCCTATTCCGGCTTCACCGCGCTGTGCCTGGCGATGGCCCGGCATCACGAGCAGATCCTGGGCCGGCGCGCCGTCACGCCCCGGCGGCGGAGGCTGCTGTCCGGCCTCGGCTTCCTTCTGCTCGCCGCCGCCCTGGCTTCCCTGGTCCTGGCGGAGGGATGGGGGATGGGAACCCTGCTCTGGCTGGGCCTGCTGACAGCGGCCGCCAACCTGCTGGTCCTGTCGGTCTGCTACATGCCGCGCGCGGCGCCCGCCATCTCGGCGGGCTTCCTGGTGCTGGGACTCGTCTCCACCCTGGCCGGCGCTTGATGGCCGGCGCGTGACGGCAGGCGCGGGCTGCGCCATGCCGGCGCGGGCAATCCTGCGCCGGCAAGGGCGGCCCGCGGCGCCGCGCCTCAGACGCCCGCCGTGTAGCCCTGCGCGGCGCGCTGCACATAGGTCAAGGTGGTCGGGCCGAGATGCTCGTCGATCCATTGCGCCATGGCTTCCTCCTCCTGCAGCGACTGCCGCAGCGCGCTGAGCCCGGCCTGATGGCCCACCAGCTCGGCCAGCGTCAGCAGCGACTTGTAGGAAGCGATCTCGTAATGCTCGAACGCATAGTTGGCGAAGCTGTTCTTGACCACCTCGTCGGAGGCGGGGGCATGCGCCAGCGCCGCCATGTTCCCCATGAACTGCAGCACGGTGTCCTTCACGGTGGAATGGCTGGTGTTGAAGCTCGCGAGCATCTCCTCGATGCGCAGCGCCTGCTGCTCTGATTCCGCGATGTGGGCGCGCATGCGCGCTTCCATCTCCGGGTAGTTCTCCAGCCGCCCCACCTGCCGTTCCAGCAGCTGGATCGCCTGCTTCTCCACCCCGTGCTGGTTGCGCAGGCCAGCGATGTAGACTTCCTGCGCCTTCTGCTGCGTGTCGCTCACATCCTGTCTCCCTGTTCCACCCGGCGATGCCGGGCCGAGACGACTCAACCTGGGCAGAGGAGGACGGTTCCAACCGGCGCGGGGCCCGCCCTCACGCTGAGCTGCCGTTCAGGAAGACCTCGCCCGCGCCGACGGGCGGCCGGGCGGCGGGCCAGAGCGCTGCCCGCAGCGCAGCGCCAAGCGGCGGCATGAGATGGCCACGGCAGGAGGCCAGGCAGACGGTGCCACCCTCCGGCGGCGCCGGCGCGGGCTCCGCGCATGGCTCCGCCGATGGGTGGGTCAGGTGCCAGATGCCGCTTTCGCCATCCACCAGCAGGTCGAGCATGGCCTGTGCCAGATCGGGCATGTGGCTGACGGCCGCTGCCGGCGTATCGGGCGCGCCGCCGGCGGCGCCGATCTCGATGAGGCGGCCGGCACGGATGACGAGGGCGGTGGGGTGCGCCGCCAGGACCAGCGCCTCGGCGGCCGCCTTGTCGTGGCCGAAGCGGCAGCATGGCAGGGGCGTATCCTCCTCGGTGAAGGCGCGCGGGCCACTGCCGCCGAAGATTTGCCCCGCAGAGATCAGCAGGAAAGGCAGGCGCGACGCGGCACAGGCGGCCGCGACGACGCCTGCCCCCATGGCCTCGCCAGGGCGCGCCGCGCGGGCCTCGGGGCCATGGCCGGCGGCGTTGATCACCGCCCAGGGCCGGTGCCGTGCCAGCGCGGCCTCCACGGCGGCCGGATCGGTGATATCCAGCGCGGCGCGCGGCAACGCCACGGCCGGCAGGCCGCGCATGGCGCAGTGCCGCGCCAGCACCCGCGCCATTCGCCCCGCTCCGCCGGTGATCAGCACCGGGGGGGCCGCGCGCACCGTGTCCGGAACGCCGCCTGCGGGGGTGACGTAGTGCCGGCCGGGCCGCCGCCACCATCCGGGCGTGTCCAGCACCGGGTGATGGAAGCGCCGGCCGCTGGCCAGCGCGGCGGTGGCCGCCGCCAGCGCGGTGGGGCGCGGCGGCGTGCTGCGGATGTCGAAGGCGCCCGGCTCGTAGAAGCCATCCTGCCGCAGAAGCAGGGAGTTCCAGTCCCTCACCCCCAGCAGCGCCCAGACCGTGAGCGCCCGCACATCCGCCCCCTGCCGCTTCAGCGCCACGGCGGCGTCCCAGCCTTCCGCCAGCCAGCGAAGCTGCTCCTCGCGCGTGCAGCCATGGTGCACCTCCGTGAGGGCGACAGGCCGGCGGTAGCGGTCCCACAACTCCCGCAGCCTCGCTGCCGGCCCCAGGGCGCCGGCCGGCAGGTCGACGCGCACCGCCTCGACATCGGCATAGCGGTGCCGGCCATTGCCCCCCTGCGCCGAGGCCGGATAGGCCTCGAGGCGCTCATCGAGATAGCGGTCGCTGGTCAGGTAGTGGTTCATGCCGAGAATGTCGGGCGGCCGCGCATTCGCGCGCAGCCAGTCCAGCTCGGCGGCGGCGATGCCGTTCGCCCGCATGAAGGCGTACAGCCGGTGCAGCGGACCGACGCGGCCACAGAGCAGGTCGAAGGAGAGCCAGCGCCGCTCGTTCTCGAACGCCGCCTGGTACTGCAGCAGCGGCGTGGCGAAGGTGCGGCCGAGATCCTCCGTCTGCACCAGGGAGGCCTCCGGCGTCACGCGCCGGATGGCCTGCATGGCCAGCACCACGCCGCGGCACTGATTGACCAGGGCGCGGAGGAAGGCCGGCGCGTCGCTGCGATGCGGGTACCAATGGCCGTAGAGCCCGCTGAAGCGCGCGGTGGTCAGCGGCTCGTTGACCGGGGTGAAGTGCCGGACCCAGGGGTAACGCAGGGCCACGGCTTCCGCATGGGCGGCCAGCTTCTCGGGGAAGAGCGGATCGAGCAGGCTGGTGTAGCGCGGGCCGCTGCCATGGTGGAGCAGCCCGGCGATGACTGATATTCCCAGCCGCCGCAGGCGGCCGAGGCGCTCATCGTGCCAGGACCAGTCCCGCTCCTCCGGATGGCGTGGCGCCACGCTCTCCCACAGCACCGGGTAGCGGAGCGTGCCGATACCCAGCGCCGCGATGCGCTCCAGATCCTCCGGCCGCGCCCGGTGGCCGGTCTCCACCGCCTGGTCGCGCCAGCGCTCGCCGATGCGGACGATGCTGGCCTCGACGCCGCCCCAGACCTCGACAGGCCGGGCCGGCGTGGCGTCCAGGGGCATGCCGGGCGTCCTCAGGGAGCCGCAGCCGCCATCCCGACCTGATGGCCCGCCGGCGGAACAGGCAACGCCTCCTCGATCCGGCGGAAGGTGGACAGCGCCTGACCCACAACCTGGTCCATGTTGTAGTAGCGGTAGGTCGCGAGCCGGCCGACGAACCAGACATCCCGCTCCGCATCGGCGAGCGCCTCGTACCGCTTGTACAGCAGCGTATTCTCAGGGCGCGGCACGGGGTAATAGGGCTCGCCCTCTGCGGCGGAGCGCTCGTAGGTCAGGCTGGTTTTCGGATGCTCCTGGCCAGTCAGGTGCTTGTATTCGGTGACACGGGTGTAATCCTCGGTCTGCGGGTAGTTCACCACGCCCACGGGTTGGTGCCATGGCTTGTCCAGCGTCACATGCTCGAAGCGCAGCGAGCGGTAGGGCAGCCGGCCGTACCGGAAATCGTAGTACTCATCGACCGGGCCGGTGAAGATCAGACGACGGTGCGGAATGTGCTTGCGCACATCCGCAAAGTTCGTGCTCAGCATGACGGTGATGCGAGGGTGGTCCAGCATCCGCTCGAACATGCGGGTATAGCCGGCGGCCGGCATGAACTGGTAGCGATCGCCGAAATAGCGGTCATCGTCATTGACCCGCGTCGGCACCCGCGCCGTGACGGATTTGTCCAGCTCCGACGGATCGACCCCCCACTGCTTGCGGGTGTAGCCACGGAAGAATTTCTCGTAGAGCTCGCGCCCGACACGGCTGACGACCACATCCTCGGAGGTGCGGATCTCGTCCACCGGCTCGGCGAGGGTTTGCAGGAAGGCCTCGGTCTCCGCCTCGGTGGTGAAGGATTTGCCGTAGAGGCTGTTGATGGTGGTGCGGTTGATCGGGATCGGCAGGAGCTGCCCGTCCACATGCGCCAGCACGCGGTGCTCGTAGGGGCGCCACTCGGTGAAGGCCGAGAGATGGTCGAAGACGGCCTGCGAGTTGGTATGGAAGATATGCGGGCCGTACTGGTGCATCAGGATGCCGGCCGCGTCATGGCGGTCATAGGCGTTGCCGGCAATGTGGCTGCGCTTGTCGATCACCAGCACCTTGTCGCCACGCTGCGAGGCAAGGCGCTCGGCCAGCACGCTGCCGGCGAAGCCGGCGCCGACGATGAGCCAGTCAAACATGGACCCGCCTCCCCGTGCCGGCCGCCGGGTCGGAGGCGGTGACGGCCATGGGAAGGGAGCGCTCGGCGCGCTGCCGCATCAGCTGGTGCATCGCACCCCAGGTCGCATCCCAGGACAGATCCGCGAGATAGCGATCGACAGAGGCCAGCCAGGGCCCACGGGGCCTGGACATGGCGGCTTCCAGCGCCTGCACCGTCGCGGCCTCGCCCGCAGCGATCCCGACCAGGCTCAGCGCACCATAGGGGCGCTGCACGTCGCGCACCGCGGTCGAGACGAGAGGGATGCCGGCAGCCAGGAATTCCGGCGTCTTGGTGGGGCTGATGTAGCGGGTGGTCTCGTTCAGCGCGAAGGGCATCAGCCCCGCATCCCATCCGGCCAGGTAGGCGGGCAGCTCCTGATAGGATTTGCTGCCCAGCCAGTGCAGGTTCGGCAGGCGCGGCAGGCTCGCCGGGTCGATCTTCACCACGGGGCCCAGCATCACGAAATGCCACTCCGGCCGCAGCGCGGCCACGCGCGCGACCAGTGCCGTATCCATCCTTTCATCTATGACGCCGAAGAAGCCGATCCGCGGATGCGGGATGTCGCGCTGGTCGGCAGGATCCTGCCGGCCCGGCTGCCGCGCCCGGATGAAATGCGCCTTGTCGATGCTGCTGGGGAACACCTGCACGCTCGGATGGCGGGAGCGCTTCGCCTCGTAAAGGCTCTGCCCGCCGGCGAACACCAGATCGGCCAGATCGAACAGCCGGGCTTCGAGCGCGACGAGTTCCGGAGGCGCGCCACGGAAGGCGGAGAGCTCATCCATGCAGTCATAGACGCAAAGGTCCGGCTCGCGGTGCCCGGCAAACTGCAGCGCCATCGGGGTATAGTACCAGAAGATCGTCTCCTGGCCCGCATGCGCGTCCAGAACTTCGTCGAGCATTCCGCGCTGCGCTTCGATGGCCTGGTCGCCGCCGAGGCCGGCCGGCAGCACCGGCACCGCCACCCGCACGCCACTCGGCTGCGCGTGGATATCCAGCCGTGCCGTCTCCAGCCCTTCTTCCCAGACAGGTTCCTCGAAGTAGATGACGAGATGGTCGGCAACCGCGCGGTTGAGCAAATGCTGCGGCCGCTGCTGCACGAAATTCCAGCGCAGATGCGAGAAGCAGACCAGCAGGGGACGAGCCTTGCCACCAGACCATGGATTCTTGGCGGGAGCGGAATTCTCAGCGGTCATGCGGGGGGCTCTCTTGGCAAGGGCGGAACGGAACCACTCCGCAACCCGCTCCTATGGCCCCGGTTCCTGCCCCGGCCTCATTTCTTTCAAGGAATTATCGACAAGCAGTCCACCTCCTCCAGCGACAGCCCCTCTGCCTGCAGCCGCCACATGCGCTGGAACAGCCCCCCCTGCGCGCGCAGCAGCGCCGGTGCCCCGTCCTCGACGATGCGGCCGCCCTGGATGACGATGACGCGGTCGAAGCTGCTCAGCGTGGAAAGGCGGTGCGCCACGGAGATGACGGTCCGCGCCCGCCCCATCCGTACCAGCGCGCGCTGGACCTCGATCTCGGATTCCGTGTCGAGCGCCGACGTCGCCTCGTCCAGGATGATGATGGGAGCCTGCTTCAGAAAGGCCCGCGCCAGGCCGATGCGCTGCCTCTGCCCGCCAGACAGCTTCGCGCCCCGCTCCCCCACAAGCGTGTCGTAGCCCTGCGGAAGATGGCGGATGAAGCCATCGCAGCAGGCGGCTTGCGCGGCGGCCCGCAATTCGGCCTCGCTGGCGTCAGGCCGCGCGAAGCGGATGTTGTCCCGCACCGAGCGGTGGAAAAGCAGGATCTCCTGCGGCACCACCGCCAGAGCTGCCCGCAGGCTGTCCTGCGTCACCGCGCGGATGGCCTGCCCGTCGATCAGGATCTCGCCCTGTTGCACGTCGTAGAGACGTTGCAGCAGATGGATCAGGGTGGATTTGCCGGCGCCCGACGGCCCCACGATGCCGAGCTTCTGGCCTGCGGGAATGGAGAGGGTCAGGCCATCGACCGCCTCGCGCGCATCTCCGTAGGAGAAATGCACATCGCGGAACTCCACCCTTCCCTCTCCCGCACGCAAAGGCTGCGCATGCGGGGCATCGCGCACCGTCTGTGGCTGGGCGATGACGTGCAGGGTGTCCTCGATGAAGCCGAATTGCTGCGCCATGTCGACCAGCGACAGCGCCATCTCGCGCGAGCCGTGCAGGATGCGGAAGGTCAGCGTGCTGATCAGCACCACGTCGCCCGGCGTGATGCGGCCACCGCTCCACAGCGTCACCGCCCAGGACAGCATCGATCCCGCCATGGCCAGCAACGCCACGTCGTGCAGCAGCCGGGCCCATTCCGTGTACATCCAGGAGGCACGCTGCGCCTCCGCCTCGGCGGTGAAGCCGGCGGCCAGCCGGGCACGCTCCCGCGCCCGGGCCGAGAACGCCTTCACTGCCCACATGTTGCCGATGACGTCGACCAGCTCGCCCGCCACCTCGCCGCCCTTCTGGGCATAGCGGCGGTGCAGGGGCCGCCCGCGCTCGCCGAACAGGATCAGCCCGGCCGTGATGAGAACCACGAAGCCGCCGAGCACCACCGCCATCCGCCAGTCCACCAGGCTGAACACCAGCAGCGCTCCGGCGAAATCCACGCAGGGCGGCAGCACCCGCCAGACGACGGTGTTGACCAGCGCGCCGAAGTTCCCGGCAGTGGCTGTGATGCGCTGGCCCAGCGCACCCGCCCGGTTCTCGGCGAAGTAGCGCATGGGCTGGCCGTTCAGGTAGTCGAACAGATCGAGGCGCACATCGACGCCGATACCCACGGTGGTGCGGCAGCCAAGCCAGCCGCTGAGCCGCCACAGGATGCTCTCCAGGGCGATCAGCGCCAGGAAGAATGCCACCGTTGTCCAGATGGCGACGGCCTCGCGCGGACCGGCCATGGCATCGACCAGAAGCTTCGTCACATATTGCAGGCCGATGGCGCAGGATGCCGCGCCGAGGACCATGATGAACAATCCGGCGAAATGCAGCGGCCGGCCCCGCAGATAGCGCAGGATGAAGGCGCCGGGCGCACGGAGGTATGCCGGCCGTCGGGCATCATCCTCGGGAAGCTTGTCCGCAGGGCCTCCCGTCATGAAAACACCGGATCGGGCGACGGCGAATGTTCGGACTTCCGGCCCATGGACTCCTGCTGGCGCCGCAACTCCTGCGCCAGGGGCGGGAACACAGCCCTCTCCCCCTCGGGACCAGCCATGGAGAACAGCCCGGTCTGGCAGATGCGCCCATTGTCCCAGCCGGGATAATCCAGCACCGGGTAGAGGCAGAGCCCGCCGACGGGCACCCCCGCCGCCCGCGCGGCCTCGACCTCGGCGCAGACATAGTGCAGCCACGCTGCCCGCGCCGATCCTTCCGCGCCCGTCTCGGCGATCAGCAGCGGCCGGCCATAGCGCCGGTGCGCCTCGGCGAGCATGTCGGAGAGCGGGCGGTAGGCATGGTGCCCGAGCGGCACGGTCGGGCCGCCATGGTACCACTGGTTGTCGGGGTAGTAGTTGACGCCGATGATGTCGATCAGGTCGGCAGCGCCGCCCAGCTCCGGCTCCGCCCTGCCGCTCAGCAGATCAACCGCCTCGAACTGGAAGAGGCGGTAGGTCTCTGCATGGCGCGCCGCGCGTTTGGTGCCCGCCACGACATGGATCAGCGGCTCGGCGGTGATGAAGCGGGCCCGGGGGTCCTCCGCGCGGATGGCCCGGATGGCGGCGATGGCGGCCCGCACCAGCTGGCGCTTCAGCGCACCACCCTGTCTCCGCGTGCCGGGATTGATGCGCCCCATCTCCCCCCCGGCCCAGGACCAGAAAGAGATTTCGTTGATCGGGCAGTAAAAGGGCGCCGCTACCGTCTCCTCCCGCACCAGCCGAGCCGCGGCAGCGGCAAAGGCCGCGAAGCGCTCGACAAAGGCGGGCGACCAGATGTCGAGATCATCCGGCCAGCCATAGTGGCAAAGGTCCCAGATCACCTGCACGCCGGCTGTCTCTGCCGCCCGCAGCATCGGCAGGACGCTGGACCAATCGTATTCGCCGGGTGCTTGTTCGATCAGGTGCCATCTCAGGCCATCGCGGGCGGCGGCGATGCCGTGCTCGCGCAGAGCCTGGTAGTCGGCGGCAGCCAGCCTGTCGTGTCTGGTCCCGGCGAGAAGATCCAGCCTTCGGCCGTCACGCCGGCGGTGCGTGGAACATTCAAATCCGCCGAGGAAAAAGCTGCGGAACAAGGCAGGCGTGGCATCGGCGACCATGCGTCGGGTTCAACCTCGGCTCGGATTCCCAGGGGTCGTGTCCCGGGTGGTGGTGTAGGAGGTGACCGCTTTTGAGGAGGCGGCCACCGCAATGGTTCTCGGTAGGGTGTGGGTTGTCGAGACCTGT